>JAZNDC010000015.1:0-22186 GCA_045587885.1 Candidatus Nanosyncoccus sp.
GGATATACCTACAATGTTACTGTCATTGCTAGTGCCTGGAGCTAGATCTAGAATTTGGATATCTGCGTCAGTAATCGTAACAGACAAGTTTGAATTGAAGTTGAACTGGACGTCTACATCGTAGGAATAGGAGGTGGCAAAAACTTGCCCACAAGACATCAAACCAAAAATAGCCAAACCCACTGCAAGAGATTTTTTCATACCTTTAATGGTCATGTTTTTATTATATCACAATATAATATATGTAAATACTTTTCTCATGCCAAGCTCCAATTGTTTGCGCCAAGGGAACGGACGGCGCCTTTTATCTCTAGCATTGTGATGGATTCATTGAAAAGCGCAGCTGGCAAGTGGAGCTTTTCTATGATTTTGTCGCCATCACGGATTCCGTCTGCGAGGCAGTGAAGAATGCTAGTCTCGATATCATTGTCGCCAAATAGTTGGAGCTGGGCAAGTTTTTTGTGCTTTTTTGCGTAGGCGTCAGGGAAGAGAAGCCTGAGCAAATCATCTGGCTCGGTGTAAGGGTTTGCGCCTTGGGCAATGAGCTTGTTGCACCCCTGGGAATATGGATTCGTGATATTGCCGGGGACGGCAAAAACTTCTTTGCCTTGATTCAATGCGTGTGCGGCGGTATTTAGTGAGCCAGATTTTTCGGCAGCCTCTACTACTACAACGATGTCTGCTAGGCCCGAAATAATGCGGTTTCTCTCGAGAAAACTAGCTTTCGTGAATACTTTTGACCCGGGTGCATATTCACTGATTATTGCGCCACCTTTCTCTATAATATCCTGGGCGAGGGCTTTGTGATTTTTTGGATAAATCTGATCTATTGGGGTACCGAGAACAGCCAGAGTAATGCCACCAGCATCCAAAGCGGCTTGGTGAGCGATTGAGTCTATTCCGTAAGCTAATCCAGACACGATAATTACACCCCTCTTTGCTAATTCGTAGGCCATTTTATAGGCTACTTCTTCGCCATATCTGGTATTATGGCGCGAGCCTACAATGGCGACCGTTTTTACCATATTTTCGGGTATTTTACCACGAAAATACAATGTTTTAGGCATAAGCGCAATAGTACTTAACACCTCTGTATATTTTGCTTCTAGGGGTGAAATATGGTTGATTTTTTGTGAAAAATCATTAAAAAGTGTTGACATAATATCTCCTGTGTGATATAATAAGGACAGTTGGAGCTCAAAAAAGGCTCCACACCGCACCTAAATAAGTTATAATTTCAGCTATACTATCTTTAGTGTAGCAGAAATTGCGTGCTTTTGAAACCCTTTCGGCTTTTGAATTTCTTAATGGTTCTTGAGTTTAAAGTATTACCTCCACTTTTGAAAGGACTCCTTCGAAGGCATAGCAATCCCTCTAACCGGCGGGCCCCAATTGTGTGAGGTGGGTTACGCTCCGGGGTCTCCCCGGTATAGAATCGAGAAGCGTTAGAGGGCCAAATAGCCTCAGGTGATGCCCACCCTTACCTGAGGCTTTTTGGTGGTATTTTTTTATTGCTTCAGCTCTTTGTGCGCCATCCAGAGGATATCCAAAAGTTCTTTATAGTCATCACTAGTGATTCTCTTGATATTGGCAAAAATATAGATGGAATTATCAATAACTTCCAAACTATAATTTGGGTTCTTTTCGTAGAAATACTCCATAAATTTTGGATTCAATAATTCAAAAGCAGGCAGAGCATCTTGTTTTGAAGCGTATACATCATATCTTTCATTGAATTCTCCCCATTCGAGCTCAAACTTATCGTAGTCTTTCTTGAGATATTTATCAATATGAGCTTGTTTTGATTTGACGATTACACCTAAATACTTCTTCGGAACACTAATCTGCCCCACAAGGAAATAAGACTCTGGAGAAGACGGAGTTTTTGCATAGGTGTAAAGTTGGATCAATAGATCGCCCCATTTGCCAACGATATGATTATTGATATCTGATACTTTCATGGACGATTCGTCAAAGATGAGACCTTTACTTGGAACAGCGTACCTACCCCAGTCTGGGCTATAAAACAAATTATTATCCACAGCAAAGTTATCAAGGCTTTTTACTAAATGGCTGGATGATTCGGTTGGCTGCGATATCCCGTCTAATAATAGTTTTTCGCCGTCATAAATGAAATTCCATTTTTCCGTGACATATCTGGCATCGTGTTTGTATAGTGTACCGCCGTTTGCATCAATGACCTCATCTAAACCGTTAAACGTAAAAGTGATACTGACTTTGGCTGGCAATTCGGACGCAGTTTTTACAGAATCATGAAAACGTAAATCCGTTATTGCTATATTACTGACTTTATTAGTTCGTCCTAGGTCTTTTAATAAATCCAGCATCAAAATCACGTGCTCGTGATAGTGTGGCGTAGTATATTTTGCAATATTTTCTATATTAAAATTGCTCCAGTCGTTTTGATAGGACAAGAAAATATCTTTTGCTTTGTAAAAAATGTCTTTTTCAAAGATTGAACTGTTTTCGTTTGGTAGGAGCTGCTTTGGTTTGATATTATTCTTTATTTTTTTATCTCGTCTGCGTCCATATAGCCACATAATAAACAAAATAAATATTGGCCCAAGTATAATAGTACTTATAATGACGTTTTCTAGTATTATTTCTCCAGTTGTTGGTTCGTGAGGAGTTAAATCAACTTTCGACCAGTCTATTTCATTGGAACTGGAACCACCAGAGCTATAAGAACTACCACCGGACGAAGAGCTGCTACCACCGGACGAACCACCACCAGACGAGGAGCCACCGCCGCCAGCAAAACCAAAAAGCGAAATCACAATACTTATAATGATGGGGCGTATATCCATAGATTGATTATATCATAGCGATAATGTTTTTATAGATGGTGCTTCCTGAGGCTTTTGGCGACTTCTTCTTTAGTAGTATAATAATTCTGCTTCATTGTACGTGATTGGGATGCTTTTTAAAATATGCATTGAAGTTTTTTCTTCAAATCCGTAGGAAGAGTCATATTGTCTCCAAAACATAGAACCAGTATCTTTGTCTAATACCAATTGTCGTTCATACAGATTAAGTGCGTACGGAATTTCATCGGCAGAAGTCACGTTTTCACTCATCGTATTGATGCTCGTATCTACACCTAAGCCAATACAAAGGAGGACAAGCACAAATTCATTGTTTTCTTCATAGAAATAATAATCATATAGACTTCTAGTATAATAGGAGTCTTGTGACGCGATTACTGGTAGGGCAATTTTGGCAAAACTCTCAGAATAATTCAAAATTTTCGTAGTATCAAAGCTAAAACCATCCTCAATATCCAAATACTCTTTATTGAAAGAAATCCCTTTATAGCAAATTACCCCTGCAAGATCATTCGAGCAATTTGTTTTTGATTTATCAGTATGAAGAACTACATAAAAATCTGTTTTTTCATCTATGATAAAACTGTCTGGCGGGACCCTGCTGCTATCACCTAAACGTATTCCACCCTTATGACCCATTCTGTAATTATTGCTGGCAATTTGAGGAACTTCTTCTTGGTTGGTATAAGAATTAAGTATAACCAAATCGACTTCATCGTCTACTGGCTTTATTGACCCTGCAAAGAAGCCTTCTGGATAAAACCCTTTCTCATGAATCGTCCTGATGGCGGACATGGCTTCTTCCTTAGACAGATTCATAAAAAGAGTCAGCTTGTCTCCCGTCGCCTCTGCGTTAAACGATGAATCTTGTTCGGGAGCATTATTGCCACTATTAGCGTATTTATTAAAACAAACAATTGCAATAGCAACAGATAAAGAGATAAATATTAAAACAAGTATCGCAAGAATAATCTTATATATAAATAACGCCTTTGGGGTATTGTTTGGTTCATTATTCATTTCTATCTCCATTTTTGTCAAAAACTAATATATCCGTTTAGAAGCCGCCAGAAGAAATTTACTATATCCCCTACGCTCATTGCTGTCGTCAGTACGGCTGGGAGTATTGAAAAAATAATTGTAACAACAAATAGAGGGGTATTATGCTTTTTTATCTGAATTGCGGTGAATGGTCTAGCACGATTCTGGCTAACCAAACTCATAATTCTAGTGTTTTTGCGAATAAGAATGAAGACAAGAATAAGGCATACTATAATTGTAAAGCCACTTGCAAAAAAGATAAGACTCCAAAAACTTCTAGCCGCTTCCATGTCGCTGCTATTAAAATCTGGAGACCAATTATGAAAAACATTAAAAGCAGCTATTCTAATCAACAAACACAATAATAGAATAATAATACTTAAAGTATTGATAATTACAGAATTCTTATTATGGCGTAGTGTTAATATGATTCTTTCATCCATAGGACCATTATACCATGTCGCTAGTGCTTGACGCGGTGTGATATGATTATATATATGGCAAAAAATTTAGTAATCGTAGAGAGCCCGGCGAAAGCACACACCATCGAGAAGTATCTCGGTGATGATTTTAAAGTGCTAGCCTCCGTGGGGCACATTCGCAAAGACACCAAGGTAGATAAGAGTACTTTTGATGTGACTTACGAAATTGACCCAGGACACAAAGCGATTATTACTGAACTAAAACGCGAGGCTAAAGCGGCCGACAAAATCTGGCTAGCGACCGATGAAGACCGCGAAGGAGAATCTATTTCTTGGCACCTTTGTGAGGTCTTGGGGCTTCCTAAAGATACCGCGCGTATTACTTTTCACGAAATTACCAAGCCAGCACTAGACGCGGCGATTAAAAATCCGCGCACGGTGGATATGGACATGGTGTCAAGCCAGCAGGCTCGCCAGACGCTTGATATGCTCGTAGGTTATGATCTTTCTGATATGGTACGCAAAAAAGTGCCTGGGGCTATCTCTGCCGGGCGCGTGCAGTCCCCAGCTCTTCGCCTGATCGTGGAGCGCGAAAAGGAAATTGAAAAATACGAAAGTAAGTTTAATTACAAGGTTACGGCGAAATTTACTGATTTTGATGCGACCTATGATGGAGATACGCCAGAGACCGAGGACGATGCGTGCGCATTGTTAGAAAAACTGTCTGGTGCAGATTTTTCTGTTGCCGATATCGATGAAACCGAGGGAACCAAAGCGAACCCAGTGCCATTTACCACTGCCGCCCTCCAGATTGAGGCCAACGCTAAACTTGGGTTTTCGTCTCGCACTACTATGACCGCCGCACAAGGGCTTTACCAGGCTGGCCTTATTACTTACCACCGTACAGATTCATTGAATCTCTCCAAGCAGGCGACCGCCGCTATGGCTAGCTACATTGAAAATACCTTTGGCAAGCAGTATTTACATGTGCGTTCGTTTAAAACTAAGGATGCTAGCGCACAGGAAGCGCACGAAGCAATCCGCCCGACTGATATTACACGTACGTCGGCAGGGAAAAACGATTACGAAAAGAGGCTTTATCAATTGATTTGGTCGCGTACGCTTGCAACCCAAATGGCAAATGCTAAGGTTGCGAAGACTACGATAAAAATTGCTCCGGGCACATTTACCGCCAAGGGCGAAGTGGTGATATTCGATGGTTTTCTCAAAGTTTATGGCAAGAACAAAGATACAGAATTGCCAAAACTCGCTAAAGGGAGCGCAGTGAAACTTACCGAAATGACTGCGCGCCAAACCTATAGCAAGCCGGCTGCTCGCTATACCGAAGGTTCGCTCGTGAAGAAGCTTGAAGAACTCGGCATCGGCCGCCCGTCCACTTATGCATCTATTATGACAGCTATCCAAGCCCGTGGATACGTAGTAAAAGGCGAGTCTGAAGGCGAAGAACGCAAAGTGGTAGAGTTAGTAGTGAAACCAGGTTCCGCAGTAGCAAAAACAGAGGTGTCTGAAAAATTTGGCGCAAATAAAGGTAAACTTCTGCCTACGCCGATTGGCGAACTTGTGGCTGGCTTCTTAACGGATAATTTTAAAAATATCGTAGATTATAAATTTACTGCGAACATCGAAAAGGATCTAGACCTAGTAGCCGAGGCGAAGCTTGAACGCGTAAAAATGCTCCGTGATTTTTATGGTCCATTCCGCGATACCGTGCTGGTAGCGCAAGGTGTAGAGAGATATAATAACGCGCGTCTTCTTGGTCACGACCCAGAGACAGGTAAGGCAATTTACGCCAAAGTAGGGAAGAACGGTGGTTTTATCCAGCTTGGCGACAATGAGAAAAATGCCGGTGAAAAACCTCGTTTTGCACCACTCCCAAAGAGAAAATCCGTAAAAACTGTGACTTTGGAGCAGGCCTTGAAACAACTAGCACTTCCGGCATTGCCACGCGTACTAGGGAACGCACCAGATGGCGCAGAACTTGTAGCCGCTAATGGTCCATTTGGCCCATATCTAAAAGGTGGTAAATATAACATTCCAATGAAAGATTACGACCCATATACTGTGACTTTTGAGGAGGCTTTGCCTCTCTACCAGGCGAAAGTGGACTCTATTATTGCAGATTGGGACGAAATTATGATTATAAACGGTGCCTACGGGCCATACGTAAAGGGGCCAGGCCGCCGCAATAATGCCAAGATTCCAAAAGATATGGATCCAAAGAAGATTACTTTAGAGCAGGCTAAAGAAATGCTTGAAAACAAGCCAAAGACCGCTAAGAAAACTCGCCGTGGCACTCGTGGCGGAGCGAAAAAGACTGCAAAAAAGAAGAAATAGAGGCGCTTCGAAAGAAGCGCTTATGTTTTTACAATTTTTTTTGGATTTTGTAAAAAATGTGCTACAATAGTAGTAGAAAATAATAATTTTCATAGTTGACAAAGACAAAAACTTATGTTATCATAAAGAAAATTAATACAATTAACAGATGTGGGATAAGGAAAAACCTAATGGACCAAAATGCGGAAATCCTAAAAAATGCAATCTCCGGAAGTCTGAAAATTATCGAACAAGATCGTGAAAAAGAAATCATTTCGCGCCGCTTCGGACTAAACGGCAACAAAGAAACCCTAGAACAAATTGGTGAAATGTTATCTATCACGCGTGAGCGTGTGCGTCAACTTGAAAAGGCAATCTTGATTCGTCTCCAAATTTCCGCTGAGGAGAACAAAATCCCAGAACTTGCACCCGCTGAAAAACTTCTTGTACGTAATCTTACCGAGATGGGCCGCGTTGCCAAGATTAACGACCTCGCTGATAAAGTATACGGTAAAGCTACCACCGCTTCAGAGAAGACTGGTATTTATTTCATTGCTACTTTTTCTAAGACTCTTACCGTCGTGGAAGAGAACGATAAATACAATGCAGCTGTAGGTATTGCTGAATATGGTGATGAAAAGGCTATTCGCTCTAAAGTTGATGAGATTGTAAAGCTCATAAAAGAGAACAAGCAACCAATGTCTCTTGATGAGCTTGACAACAAGCTAAATTATGAACACCCAGACCATATTAAGGCAATTGCGTCAATTTCTAAGCTTCTTGCTACCCTTAACGACATGTGGGGTCTCTCGAAATGGCCGGCAGTAAACCCAAAGAATATCCGTGACAAGATTTTCGTAATCCTTGAGACTAAAAAAGAGCCTATGCACTTCTCTGAAATCGCAAAAGAGATTAAAGATTCTAACTTTAAGCGCAAAAACGTTACTATCCAAGCTATTCACAACGAGCTTATTAAAGACAGTCGTTTTGTATTGATTGGTCGTGGTATTTACGCACTCTCTTCTTGGGGTTATAAGAAGGGAACTATCTCCGACATTATCAAATCTATTCTCGAAAAATCCGACAAACCTCTTTCTCGTGAAGAAATCGTCAAGCAAGTCCTTAAAACTCGCAAAGTAAAAGAAACTACCATCCTTCTAAATCTCCAAAACAAAAAATTGTTTAAGAAAATAGACAAAAACTCTTATACTTTAGCTTAAATATGATACAATAGCTATATGGATAGCGTCATACATTTTATTTTAATGCCCATTTTCTGGATACCTGCGGTAGGTATTTTGGCATTCTTGACTTACAGAAATTACAAAAAACTAAATAAGCTAAAAGTATTAAATGTCGACTCCGTACTTTTGATGCTTGAAATCCCTCGCGAAAACGACAAAAAAGAGCTTGCCGCGGAGCAGCTTTTTGCATCTCTTCATGGTATCCTTCGCGACAGGAAAGAGCTTCGTAATTCTGGCGGTGTCCAAGAGCATTTGTCTTTTGAAATTGTTTCCACTGCCGGTCAAATCCGTTTTTATGTATGGGTACCAAAGGTACTACAGAGTTTTGTGGAAGGGCAGATTTATTCCCAATACCCTACTGTGCAGATTTACAAAATGAATGAAGATTACGTGGATAACCGCAGTAAATATCCTGTTAATTATATGGCTGAGCTATCCTTGGTAGAGAACGAAGTTTTGCCTATCAAGACATTTGATACATTTGAGGTGGATCCGCTTGCTGGCATCACTGGTACTTTGGCTAAGCTCGACCCAGATCGTACTGAAGAAATGTGGATTCAGATTTTGGCTCGTCCAATTCCTGATGATTGGCATAAAAACACGACCGACCGTTGGGTTCAGCGTATAAAAGCAGGGAAGAAAGCGATTGGTGCTGGACTGGATTGGGTTTGGCTTGTAGAAGCCCTTGGTGCACTTTTCCGTCCACCTGCCGGCGGCACTACCTCTGATGAAAAAATTGAATTGTCCGAGCGAGCAAAAACTCAAATCGCCAAAGCAGAAGAAAAGGCAACTAAACTTGGCTACGAAGTAAAAATTCGCTTGGCATATCTCGGCCAAAACGAAACCGACGCCAAGCTAAATATGCAAGCACTCGTTGGTACATTTAAACAGTATAATTCTACGAATTTAAACGGTTTTAAGCAGACTGGCGGCAGTTTTAACAAGGCAGACCTTGATGCCTACAAGATGCGTCAATTCTCTAATCGTGGATTTATTTTGAATATATCCGAGCTTGCATCCGTATATCACTTACCACATACTTCTGTAGAAACGCCAAACATTGTCTGGGCAAATAGCAAAACCGCCGAACCGCCAGCCCAGCTTCCTGTACTTACTGGCGATACATCTATAGACGAAAATATTTCTGCATTTGGTCTAACTAATTTCCGTGGTATCAATCATCAATTTGGTCTAACACGCCGCGATCGTTCTCGTCACGTTTATATTATCGGGCAAACAGGGGCAGGGAAAAGCGGTATGCTCGAACTTCTTGCGCTCTCTGATGTATTCTATAATCATGGGTACTGTATTATTGACCCACATGGTGATTTTGCCATTGATAACCTCAAATTTGTCCCTGAATCACGCATCAAAGACGTAGTTTACTTTAACCCTGCCGATACGGCCTACCCAGTAGCATTTAACCCACTAGAAATCACCGACCCATCCCGCAAACCAAATATCTGTTCTGAGGTGATTGGGGTGCTCAAGCGTATGTTTGGCGATTCTTGGGGCCCAAGGCTTGAGCATATCCTTCGTTATACTCTGTTGGCGCTCCTAGATCGCCCAGAAACTACGCTTCTTGATATTTCTCGTATGCTGACAGATAAAGATTTCCGTAAAGAGACTTTAGACTATTGTAAAGACGTAACCGTTCTACAATTCTGGAAGCACGAGTTTGGTCAGTGGAATGAAAAACAAGTAAACGAGTCTATTGCTCCAGTGCTTAACAAGGTTGGTGCCTTTACTGCAAACCCAATTATTCGTAATATTATTGGCCAGCCAAAATCATCGTTTGATATCCGTAAAATCATGGATGAGGGCAAAATTCTCGCCGTAAACCTATCTAAAGGTCTTATCGGTGAAGACAACGCCGGTATCCTTGGTTCTTTCCTTGTAACTAAAGTCCAGCTTGCTGCTATGAGCCGCTCTGACATCCCTCGTATCGAAGATAGGCGCCCATTTTACCTATATGTAGATGAGTTTCAAAACTTCGCTACAGATTCTTTTTCCGTAATTCTCTCTGAGGCACGTAAATATGGCCTAAATCTCACTGTAGCAAACCAATATGTAGCTCAGATGACCGAAACTGTGCGCGATGCCGTATTCGGTAACGTAGGTACCACGATTTCGTTCCGCGTTTCTGCCGACGATGCGCCTATTCTCGTCAAGCAATTTGAACCTACCTTCTCCGAAAACGACCTAGTACAGCTAAACAACCGTAATTTCATCATTTCTATGATTATTAACGGCGAAAAAGTACCTGCATTTACCGCTACTACACTCTCTATTCCAGACACTCCAAAAGATAATTTTGATACTATTATAGAGTATTCTAGAGCCCATTATGCACGTCCTAGAGCCGAGGTAGAGGCTGAGATTCGTGAGACAATCGAGCAATCCGAAAAGTACAAAAAGGAGCTTTCTGATTCTGGCCGCCAAGCTGGCACAGAAAGTAGCTCGGCGCCTGTGTTTGAAGTACAGCCACGCAACTATATTGGCAAAAATAGCTCTGCCCCAAAATATAGTCCTTCTCGCTCACAGACCGAACAAAAACCGAACTTTAAATACGCATCGTCACCACAAGCAGAGTTCCGTCGTCAGAACCTTAGTCCAAATGCTGCCGAAGGCAAAGAAAGGCTTGGACTTAAAGATCTCGCTAGACTAGTAAACGAACAGGAAACTAAAACGCCTGCAAAAGCAGAGAAGAAGCCAGAAATATGGAAAAAGCCTAAAAACAAAGGAAAGAAAGGGAAAAACGCCCCTGAAAAACAGAGTAATTCCCCTGTTAAGCCAGAAAAAAAGACTACAGTTTCCTCCCCTGTTAGACCAGAGGTGGAATATCAAGAAAAACCTACCGTCTCTATCACCCCTGATAAGAAGCCTGCACCCCTAAATACCCCTGTAAAAGAGCCTGAAAACTACGCACCAGTAGATAATTCGGTAGATGGATTCTTGTCGATCAAACATTAAACATCAAGCGAGGGAATCAAAAGCAAAAAATGAGCCAGCTTACATAGCTGGCTCAAAATTTATGGAAAAATAGCCGCAACGTCAATCGTCTTTTCATTATATATTCAATGTCGTACAATACAGATTTTAAGACATTGAGGGTATTTGAAAAAGACGGTAAGTTAATCGTCTAAACATAAGTAATATTCCTACGTGGGCGGGAATTGCCATGCAATTATAATTCTATGCTATATAAGTCTATATTTTAAATAGGTTCACTCACGTCCGATTCGGGCAATATTTTCAGGCAGGACTGCGCCTGTATTTCAGTACAGGACTCGTCCTGTGAAAATATTAGCCCTCATCGGGTTCGCTCACAATTATTTAAAATATAGACTTACATAGCTTACCAATTATGGATTCTCGGGCGCGTCGCAATGTTTACTTATACTTATATTTAGCCAATCCACTCCTTGACCCCTGTAAATTTTAAAGTTTTCCACAGCTGGTTGGCCAAATTTTTAAATTTGACATTTCCCCGTTTTTATTTCCCTTTTTCTGTTTCCCCTGTTATTTTGCATATTTCCCCACCCTGGTGTCAAAATACTCATATTGTCTACCGAACAAAAACCGAACATATGGAGTAGAGAATTGGAATCGTTTTCAGGGAATAACAGAGGTCTACCCCTGTTATTTTGCCCTTAATTCCCTATTTCCAGTAGGCTTTGCCGTCTATACGAACATCGATGTAGCTATATTCCGCTACTCCCTGCCCGGCCAGATAACGGATCATGCGGTCTGCATCTTCCACAGATACGCCTGTCGGGCGATCGATGACTAGTTTAATAAATCCTGGGTGTTCGTCCAGATAAAAATCTACCTCTCTGACACCACCTTTAGGTACGACTACTTTTACTGGGCGATAGCCAAGCTCGCGGAAATCCGCTTCGGCTTGACCAATGTATTCTCTCATACGCGAAGTGATATTATTACCGCCGGCTTCATCTATAACTTCGACAGTAGGAGCAAATGGGATTTCATATTCTGGTGTATAATTGGCTGGATTTGAGTCTTTGAAAAAGAAGTTTGCTGACCATACGATAAGAAACGCTACGGCAGTAAAGCCAAGCACAGTGAAACCAAAGCGGTATTTACGCTTCTTTTCGTTCTTCTTGTGAGCTGCAGCTCGTTCTGAGGCGGTCTCAAGTTTCTCTCTGCGTTCACCAATTGTGCGGCCAGATTTCCAAGCGGAATTTTTATTGTCTTTGCGGCGCACTAGTTTTGGTGGAGCAGCTGTTGGGGCTTCGGATGCCTCTTGTTCTTCTTTTTTCTTATAAAAACCCACCTAATCTCCTTTTATAGCTACGACTTCCAAAATTAATTCAGCCAAACGCTTGGCGGCATCTGCACGAGCTTCTTTGTGCAATCTATCTGCCATATCAGCACGAAGACGTGGGCTTTTGACGAGATGACGAATCTCTTCAAGCAGGGTGCCTGGGTTGTTTTCCATAACAGAATCTTTAACCATAATTGCAGCATCTACGTTGGCTAAACGCTCGGCGTTTTTGACTTGATGTCCACCAGGAAGACGCTCGTATGGAACTAAAATTGTAGCTTTTTTGAGTGCAGCCATTTCGGCGATAGTAGTGGCGCCAGCACGCGACACTACAACGTCTGCGGCGCCCATGAGTTCGTCCATAGTAGTATTGAACTCCCACATACGGAAGTTGGATTCAAGATTGGCTTCCTCCCAGTTTTCGTATTGCTTGAGATCGATCATATCTTCGTAATGTTTGCGGCCAGCAACTAAACCAACGGAAGTAAACTTTAGAAGCTCTGGCAAAATTGTACGGGTAGCTTCATTTAGGTTCACAGAACCTTGGGAGCCACCAGTAATCACGATAAGTGGCTTAGTAGCGTTAAATGAAAAGGCTTTTTTGAGGGATTCTTGGTGCGTAAGGCTGACCGGCTTAAATTCTGGGCCGACTGGAATACCAGTCCAGACATAGTTTGGGTGTTTTTCGGCCATTTCTTCTGAAATCGGCATACCAAAAGCGACTTTGGAGGCTTTTTTCATTAAAACACGATTAGCTAAGCCTGCAACTACGTCCGATTCGTGAATGACATATGGAATTTTGAAGAGTTTTGCGATAATTCCTACTGGTAGACATACATACCCACCCTTAAAGAAAATGACATTTGGACGATATTTTTTTGGAAGAAGGCGGACAAAACTTGAGATCAGACCACCAATAAAACCAAAGAAACCAAAGATATTGCCAAAAATAAGATCTTTTAATGTGATATCAAAATGCGTGAAATAGTCAGAAAACTTCCAGTTAGCATAACGATGGAATTTACCTGCTAAAATACGGCGAACACGAATATACGGACCTTTTTTGCGTTTAGTTTTTCGTTCTTCACCCCAAGAAACACCTATTTCAGTAGTAAGCTTGGTGACGTTTTTGTGATACTTAAAATCTGTCCAAAATTCAACCTCGGTGCGAGGTTTTTTCTCGAGAATCTCGCGAATTACTGCGACGGCTGGAGTGATATGCCCTCCGGACCCCCCGCCCACTACTAATATTTTCATTTTTTATTACCTCTCTACTAGTATAACACGAAACTTGTGAAACAAGGCCAATAGCGAAGGCGATAAAAATCATGCTGGTACCACCATAAGACAGGAGCGGCAGTGTAATACCCGTAACTGGTACGAGACTAGTCATAGCCATAATATTTACTACAACTTGTGCCAAGGTCCATGAAAATACACCAATTACCAAGATTTTTTCTTCGCTGCCTGCGGTAGCGTCAGCGACTTTTAACATATGAATTAGCATTGCGCCAAAGATTAACAAAATCACCAGAAGCCCGACAAACCCAAAAGTCTCGCCCATGATGGCAAAAACGGAGTCGTTAATAGATTCCGGCAAATAACCAGTTGCCTGGACAGAATTACCGATACCCACACCAAAGAAGCCGCCAGTACCAATGGCAAGCATAGCGTTTTCGATATGATAAGTGGAGTCTGTACTTTCACTACCAGAAAGCGTAGCAAGCCAAGCATCGACACGCTCCATACGGTGAGAAGATGTTACTACGGCGCCAACCGAAACCGCAAGCACAAGTGCAAGCATAATCAAATATTGTTTAGTTGGGACTCCAGCGACAAAAAGAGTACCAAATATAATAGAAATCAGTGCAACGCCAGTACCTAAATCACCCTGCGCTATAACAACTAAGAATAAAGAAATGCCACATACAATAAGCAGTGGCAACCAAAACTCTTGGAACTTGCCAATAGTTCCCTCTTCTTTTTTGCGAGCAAGAAAATCCGCTAGATAAATTACGAGTGCAAGTTTTAAAAACTCTGCTGGCTGAAAGCTGATTGGACCAAGATTATACCAACGACATTCACCAAGCTCACATTTTGCCAAGCTAGAATGCGACATAGCAAGTACCCAAAGAAGTCCAGAAAGAAAGATTGCGAGAATCATAATGAATTTTGCATACTTTTTAATGTATTTATATGGGATGACTTTAAAGGCCAAAAAGAAAGCCGCTAATGATAATATTACAGAACGGAGTTGTCCAAAGAAAAAATCGTTCGCGCCATAATTAGTACCATAGGTGGAGTTAAGAACGTTTGCGCGCATTGGTCCAATAGCATAGATAATAATTAAGCCTACACCCATTAGACCGAGAGTAGAAAAAAGAATTACAAGATCTGATTTGTGTTTGCGATTCATTTAATCGCGCCTCCAACGGCCGCAAGAAATACGCCGAGGATTGCGCAGACACCAGCAAGAATCCAAAAGCGCATCACGATTTTGGCTTCGCCCCAACCCTTTGCTTCTAGATGATGATGAAGTGGTGCAGAAATAAAAATTTTTTTATGGAAGAATTTTTTAGATGTAAGTTGGATAAGGCTGGAGCTTGTCTCGATTACAAACATTAAACCGATCACCGGTAAAAGCAAAAACGAATCAGTAAGCATAGCAACAACGCCTAGACCTGCACCCAGTGCAAAAGAGCCGGTATCGCCCATCATGAAACGAGCCGGTGGCACATTAAACCAAATATAGCTAAGTAGCCAACCAACAACCGTCATGCAGAACCCAAACAACATAATACTTCCTTGGAACAAAGCAACAATGCCAAATGCTCCATACGCCATCATAGCAAGACCGCCAGATAGACCGTCTAGGCCATCGGTGATATTTACTGCGTTCGACGTGGCAACTACCGCAAAAGCAAAGACAATAATCATGCCGATGACTCCGATTTCGATGTCACCTACAAATGGAACTAGTATTTGAGTCCAACCTAGCTTAACTGCAAAGAACCAGCCAAGTACAACGCCAACCACCGTGATAAGAAAGAATTTTACAGGTCCGCGGAGACCTGCGGCACCACGACCAGAACCAAAAATATTAATTAAATCATCAATTACACCAACGACTGCGCCGCCAAGGAAACCAGCAAGCGGAAGCCAGGTTTGCCCACGATCTAGGTTAAAAATCCAGGTGACGATAGTAATAGAAATAACTCCGATAAGACCAGCCATAGTCGGAAAAACATGCTTAAACTTGTGAGCATGTAGTTTGGTCATAACTGGCAAAGATTTGCCATCGACTGTAGACTTCTTTTGTTTTTTCCAGAACTTATATTTGTATGCAAAATAAGTATAAATTGGTGTAAGGACCATCGAAAACAAAAAACCTGCTAGTGCTAACAAAAGCCCATAAAATACTTCTTCGTTTATTTCACCCATATTATTGTCCTGGTTTAATTTTTAAATAATCGATAACATAATTTGACAGTGAGTCGAATAGCAGCGCTGTTTTTTCACCCGTAAGGGCTTGGCCTTCGCCCCACATTTTTACCATTATAACATACTTTGGTAATTCCGCTTGTGGTCCAATAAAACCAATGTAAGAACCCACCATTTGTTCGAAGCTATCATCATAGGAGCCGTCCACAATTGTTTGTGCGGTACCAGATTTACCACCAACAGCATATCCTGCACGGTCGATTCCCTGGCGTGCTTTGTAGCTACGGTTATTGATAAGCATATCGCGCATCATATTACTTGTGTCAGTAGTTAGGATTTGTTCTTCGGTTTTTTCGGTACCCATACCAACGATTTGACCGTCTTCTAGACTCCCTTTCACGATGGTTGGTGTGCGCCAATACCCACCATTTATGACTGCAGAAAAGGCTGTAGCAGTTTGAATCATCGTGATACCAAGGTTTTGACCAAAGGTCATGTTGGCATAAGTAGAATCGCGACCATCGCCTACAATCGGATCCGGAATAAACCCTTCGGCTTCAATAAGTTCAATGCCAGTAGCGTGACCAAGGCGAAATTTATTATAATAATAGTCATACAAGCGTTCGCGACCGACTTGAGTAATATTGTTTGGATCATCGCCAAGAAGACGAAGGGCTTGAATACTACCGGTATTCAAAGACCAATATAATGCCGTACGCATGCTAATCGTGCCATTTAAAGATGCACGTTTTTCGGCATTGTTTATTTTCCAGCCATCTACATAAGTATACCCTTCATTGTAATATGTAGTGTCGGCATCCATTTTACCTTCGTTGATGGCAGCTGAAAAAGCAAAGCTTTTGCAAATAGATGCAGGCTCGTACGGAACTTCTGTAACGTAATTTGTATAGGCTGAGGCATCCTTGACGTCACCATAATTCCCGGGGTTATAAGTTGGTACATTTGCCATTGCAATAACTTCACCAGTATTTGGGTCCATAACAAGAGCCGCAGCATTAGTAGCTGGAGAATCGTTTAACGTATTTACCATTATTTCTTCAACTCCTTGTTCAAGACCGCGATCTACAGACAAAACTATGTCTTTGCCATCTTCAGCCGGAATTTTTACGTTGTCGTTGCCAATAGAAAGCGCGACATTATTTACATCCGAAACACTTTTGAGAAGCCCGTCTTTACCTGCCAGAAGGTCATTTAGTGAGCCTTCTACGCCGTATTGGCCGAGGCCATCCGCGTTAACAAACCCAAGAAGCCCAGAGGCCATTTCGCCTTCTGGATATACGCGTTGATTCCCTTTTTGGAACCAAACACCAGCGGTACCTTCGTCTGCAATTTTTGTCGCAACAGAATGTGGAACATTTTTTGCTATTATAAAGTATCTCAAACCTTCGGTAGCAAAGATTTCGTCAATGTCGGCCGTAATGTATTGCTTGGCGTTTTTTTCAAGGTTTGTTTTTAGTGCTTCTTTGTCTGTAACAGCTGGGTCGATAATCACAGAATAGGCGGTTTGATTTAACACGACCGGTACTGGTTCACCATCATCCATCATGTAAATTTCGCCGCGTTCAGCAACGATGGTTTCCAGTATCGTGTGTTGTTCGTTAGCTTTTGCTACCCAAGCGTCATGCTCAATAATTTGGATAAAAAATAGTCGCACGGCAATAATGCCGAGTGCGATAAATACTACATTTTTTAGGATTTTAGTCCGCGGCATACCCTGTTACCGTCGCGTCTTCCATCGCGGCTGCAACAGTGCTATTTTTTGCGGTCGCAACAGAATTTAGACGCGCCTTTTCTACTGCGAGATCATCACGCTTTGCGGTCATTTCGGAAATTTCGGATTCTACTGCTGAGATTTCATAATCATAGCTAGTAACTTTGGTTCCCTCTGCCACATAGATGAGACCAAATACTAAAGTTAACATGCTAACAATTACAATCTGAGAAATCGAACCGAGACTGCGCTTTTCAAGACGCACAGTATTACGATTGCGGCCGAATGTGGCGATCGGTTCTCTCCTCGTTATATATGTTGTTTGACTTCTCATTTTGTTTTTATAATTCCTTACTCTACTATTTATTTTTGTTTTTTGACCTTTTTTTATCTTAGACCGGGGGCTTTTATAGACAGAGCTATAAGTAATCTATAAAAGCTTGCCCGGGAAGGTCATACACTTCACACTCTCTGTGAAACTCTAATTTGGCGGGCCATAAAAGGCCCATGTCGCTTTTTATTCCCTTCCTTCGAACCCTAGGTGGGGAGCGACCCCCACCTAGTTAGTGACTTAACGGAAGTTTACCTTAACGGTTTGGACGCGAGATTTATTCGCGACTAAAATTTGCTTTGGCATATTTTGCCTCCTTTTGTTTTGTTTTTTATTTTTATCAATTCCGCTTGGCTAATCGCAATTTGGCGCTTCTAGCTCGCGGGTTGATAACTAATTCATTTGTTTCCGCAACGATTGGTTTTTTGTTTATTATATATAGTTCTGATTCTTCACCGTAGCTGCTTGCTTCTTTAAAATATTCTTTTACCAAACGGTCTTCTAGGCTATGAAAAGTTATGATTCCTACTCTACCATTTTCGTTTAGGATTTTTGGTAGTAAAGGAAGCGTCTTTTTGATTTCACCGAGTTCGTCGTTTACAACGATCCGAATCGCCTGAAAAATGCGAGTAGCTGGATGAAATTTACTATATTTAGACTTCCCTACTATGATATCTGCTAGTTCTTTGGTGGAATTTATTGGGCGATGATGGACTATTTCCCTAGCTAGCATTTCGGCGCGACCTGGTTTTTCTTCACCATAGTCCACGAAAATTTGGGCTAGCTGCCTTTCACCCCACTTGTTTACGATGTCTGATGCCGTCAAATCCTGAGACCTATCCATGCGCATATCCAGCGGACCATCGTTTTTGAACGAAAAACCGCGTTCTTCCATATCCAGTTGCGGAGAAGAAACTCCAAAATCCGCTAGTATCAAGTCGAAAGTCTTTCCACACTGATAAAGCTGTAGCACTGCATTATAAAAATCTGTGTTTTTGATAGTGATTCCCTTTTTACCGAACTTTTCCTCGAGATGTTCGATAGCAAAATCATCGCGATCTACCAAAACTGAATCTTTATAATTCTGTGTTACATCCAAAATTTCTTTAGCATGCCCTCCATAACCAGCGGTTAAATCTAAATATGATTCATTCGGCTGCGGATTAAGACCTGCTAAGACTTCTGACAGTAATACAGGGGTATGTAGTTTCTCCATACCTTATATTATACATCGTTTGAGACCGATCAACTAGAAACTTAGCGTTTTTGTTTTTGTATACTTTTTGTTTGAAACACAATTTATCCACCACGATTTACCAGCGCGAAGCTAATCATATATCGCAGCCGTTGAGAGACTTATTGTGTGTTTGGTCCTAAGACCGAATAGAGTTTTATTGGGAGGTGTGTTTTTGAGGAAAGAGCGCACGATTGTTTTTTCGCATCTCGCTAAATTTAATGCGCGCTAAACTCCTAGTTGGCCGATCTCAAACTTTTTTAAGGTGCTTTTTTGTGTAGCGTTTTTGTTCTTTTGTTCGCTAATTCGAGTTTAGTATATTTTTTTGGAAAAAGCAAGAGCTTTTTTAAAGTTTTTTTAAGAATTGTTTTCCCCAATATTGTGGAAAACTTCCCTGCAAAATCCCGAACAATTCCCTATTGAATTTCTGCCTTAGTTATTTTATAAAAACCGAACAATCAGATAAAAATAGTGCATCTCTTTCGCGCTTCGCTTCACGTCCGTTTCTCAAAATATTTTCAGGCAGGTCTTCACCTGTATTTCAGTACAGGATTCAGACCTGTAAAATATTTCTCGAAACGGGTTCGCTCAATGCTCAAGAAATACACTATTCTTTATCTCATCGTGCTATAATATAGAAAATAACTTGGAGATAATACTATGAACGAACCATTTGATGTGTTCTTGTGGGCGAATGAGATTGACGAGATCAAAAATAACGTTTCGGCAGAGCTGTTTCTTTTTAATAAGAACTACACTCCTTATAAGATAAAATATTCAGATAAGCTTACTGGTGCGGTAAAATCGATGTTTATGCAAGAAGCTGTGCATTATATCATTGAAGAGGCCGACAAAGGCCTAGAATGCCGTGAATACGAAAAGGCCGATGGTGAAGACAAGGTTATTTATCGTACTTCTCTGGAGAAAGTCGGCCGTGCTGAGACTCTTATTCGTTTGATTGAAAATGAATATAAGGATATTGATTATTTCTCTGAGGACGAACACGAATTTAAGAAAGTCAAAGGTATTATCGCTAAGTTCACCTATCCTGGCGGAGACGAAGGAACCAAGACTTTTTATATCGCAAAGCTTCTCCCTGCTTCTTCGGCGCTGAAGGGTGCCACCTCTTGGGAAATCAACGGCGAGAGCTTTGAACCGTTCTCTGCCCAGATTGCAATCAAGATGCCAGAAGACAACCAAGTTGCAATTGTAGATAAGAATATTGTGGTATTTAACCAAGCAAAGTTTGAAAATCTTTTCCAATACGATTATAAATCCCAAGTGATTGCTGAAGCTAAAGCTAAAGAACTTACCGAGAAGTATAAATTGTCGTTTGCTGAGGGCCTCACGCTTGATTCCCTTCTTGCCGACAAAAAGCCAATTCTCAAAAAAGTCCAAGCTATGGATATTGCAGAAGAAATGCCACAAGACAAATTGCTTGAATATGCCGATGAAATGCAGCTTGAGCTCATGACGGACGATGATGGTTCTATTATTATTATGGATGACAAAGATTTAACAATGTTTGTAAATCTGTTGAACGAAGATTATTATGTGTCTCCAGTAAATGGCCGCAGATACGAAATTAAGTCCAAAAAATTACTCGGCGAGCCTGAAGGCGAACCACCACGTGGATAAAAAACTGGGCTGCTTCTAGGCAGCCCGTTTTTTTGTTGTTTTATTGTTCGCCGTAAGGTTGGTCTACGATATCTGTTTCACCAAAGGTGGCGAAAGTCTTTTTGAGATCGCGAAGAGCTTCTTCGGCGGAGTCTCCTTCCTGTAATATGGATTCTATTTTTGCATAGGCCGGAGATTCTTCTTCCCCGTCCACACGATCTAAATAGATAAATGTGCCGTCACCCATGTCTATTTCTTGTCGGCGGCGTGCTGCTTCGCCGATTGGTTTGAATCCAAGCTGCAAAATAATGTTTACAGTGTTTTCATAATCGGTAATTACGGTTTTTTCGACTATATCGATACCGGAGTCTTCAATGTGGCGCCTGAGCATTAGATAGTAGCGTGCAGGCTCATTGATAGAGCGCATTTCGGTGCGCATGGTAAGGCGCGGAAGGTTGGTGGCATGCTTGAAGCCACGTGGAACATAGACACGATCGTGTTGCCAATACACTGGCGAAAAGTTAAACTCAATATCGGAAAGTTTTTTTGCAAAAGAATCAGGATTACTAAGTTTTACTTTTAGAATAACTTGTTTCATAAACTAATTATATCATAAGTAAAGCTATGTAGCGTGGTGGATGGAGATACAACGGACAGATGCAGCCTCGTATTTGGTATACCAATCATTTCCGTATGAAAGCCAACCGGTATAGAAGTAGATACCGCCAGCTAGGCTAGAATCTGGACCATTAGTAAAGTAATAGCCAGTCTTACCCCCCTCTTCTAGGTTTTTATTGTATATATCACTTCCTCTTACTAGGTAGAATGGAGCCGCCGTTAATGCTGCATCGCTCGAGATGCTGCCCATACTGATACTATATTTTTTCCATAGGTTTGTAAAATCGTCTTTATTCCCGTCTTCCTCGTGAACATTTGGTAGCTGCCAACCTGCTGGGCAAATCGAATTTGGCATCCTATCACTATAATATTCGCTGCTTGTTGAGTTCATCGCCACAGCGGCAGTATAGTTATAATAGTTGCCTACATGGCCATGAAGACCATTTCCTTGGAATGGCGTGGTACTAAAATGTGTGCCACTATAATTTGGATCAAGAAAATCTTCCGCAGACGCGTTACTAGAATCATACCAGGTATCAGTCCAATACCAGCTTCCTGGATCAAAAGAGGCTTGAGCAGTTGCTGAATGTAACATATTGCTGAGTGAGTTGGTAGTAGACCTATTTGGGGTCCAATAAATTACGCCGTTTGATGTGCTATAGCCAGAAGCGGAATTATAGTACCCTTCTTGATCGTTTATAACTTTAAGATCTGAAGTTGTAGAGTCGAGGGCGACGCCGCTGGTAATGTTGTAGTCTAGATTTTGTGTCATCCAACATTTACTATCACCGAGTTTGGCAATCCAATAGGATTTACCGTCGCGAAGATCCATTACTAATGCCTCGTCGAGCCAAGTATTATCAAGACGGCTTTCTTGCGCCCACTCACATACATTTTGAGTAACACCGCCTTCTTCAAACGTCATACCAATATCCTGCATTGCAAAACGCACCTGACCAGTATCACCAGACTCCATTGGTTTCCAACCATTTGGATAGCGGGTACGGTCGTTCGTTTCTACGTAGATTGGTTTGCCGG
>JAZNDC010000016.1:0-27046 GCA_045587885.1 Candidatus Nanosyncoccus sp.
CAACTGGGAAGATTGCGAGTATTGTGAATACCAGCAAAAAGCTGGCTGAAAGCAATGCGGAAACATGAAATTTCCTCAGAAAGGCAATGTGAGTGTGGAGCATTTTTGTTTTACCTTTTTATTTTTATGACCTAATTGTGACTTTATTATAGAATAAGCTTGTGCTTAGTGCAAGACTATTTTTTACTAATTTTTTGGAAGTTTTCCACAAGGTCACCAATAAAACTAGAGATTTTAGTCTCTTCGCGACGCTGTATCATAGCGCGGCTCATTTTACCGATTTTTTCTGGGGTTTTAATAAGGTCTGTAAGAGCTTCGGCCATGGCGGCCGGGGTTTCATTTTCTGCAAGCACATAGCTCCTAGGCGGGACGAGACCTTCCATGTCTTTGTCGCAAATAAATACCGGGATAGCATTTGCCTCGGCCTCAACTAGAGTAAGCGGGTGGTTGTCAAAATTGTAGGAGACTAATATATCAAGGTGTGCATTTTTGATGGCTTCTTGGACCTTTTCGAATTTGGTAGGACCATGGAGTTTGACGTTTAATTTGTGGCGTTTCACGTAGCGTTTGGCTTTTTTGAAGTCTGGGCCGCCACCATAAACGTCGAGACGATATTTGCCTTCAGTTAATCTTAAGGCTTTGAGGAAAGGGAGCATGCGCTTTTCACCAGAGACGCGGGAGTGCCAAACCATACGAAGTTCGTGACCTGGCTCGAGATTTTTGGCTTCGACGGTTTTTGGATAAGAACGATCAGAGAGACCGTTTGGAAAGACATCGATTTTGCGAACTACACCGTAATGTTGGAGTTTTTTCTTCATGTGTTCAGACGGAGTTATTACAAAATCTGCGTAATTTGCGTGGTTTACCATCATAGTCCACATCTTGGACTTGGCGATGGTATCGGCCAAATATTCGTCTGGTGATATATTTATAGTGTGTGGAATATACCATGAATGGAACCAATTTAGAAGAGTAGCCACAATGGTACGAAAACCAAAGGGAACTATCATCGCTTCGCCCATATCCTCGCGGCCATGCATCACTTGGACGGTAGGAATTTTGAGTTTTTTGCCAAGGCGGAGTCCAGCAATGGAACAACCGGATTCGTAGTGCACGTAGTATATGTCATAATCTTTGATTTCTGGGTGCTCACGTACTAGCCATTTTTCAATAGTTTTCGGTCGACGGGAAACTGGAGTGGCACCGCGGATTAAAAACCTACAACTAGGGACAACATAGATATTCTTTTTGGCTAATTCTTTTAGCTCTGCCTCTGTTTTTGGATAGGCAGTAGAAAAAATTGTGACGGTATGGCCGAGCTTTTCTAGCTCTTCTTTTTGAGAATTAATAGAGGTAATAATTCCACCAGTAAGGTCTAAATAACAGTCCGAAAAAATCGCTATTTTCATACGGTTATTATATGCTAAAATAGTAATATTAACAATTTAATATCGAGAAGGAGCGAGGGACCGGCCCTGTGACCTCCTACCAACCTGGAGCACCAAGGTGGTAATTCCGGCCAGAAAGGAAAGATATGTTCTATAGAACTGCGGAGAGCGTTTCTCCAAAACACCCAGACAAACTTTGTGATAGGATTTCTGATGCAATCCTAGATGCGTATTTTGCACAGGATCCAGATGCACGCGTAGCTGCTGAAACTTGTGGTGGCCACGGCGTAGTGTTTGTGACTGGTGAAATCACTTCAACTGCTGATGTCGATATTCCAGCAATTGTTCACCGCATCGCTGGCGACAATGTGGAGGTTCATACCAAAGTAGTAAAGCAATCCCCAGAAATCGCCCAGGGCGTAGATACTGGTGGCGCTGGCGACCAGGGAATTATGATTGGCTATGCCTGTGACGAAACCCCAGAATTACTTCCACGCGAGGTAGTTTTGTCTCGCAGACTAAATCAATATCTCTATGAGAAATTTCCATATGATGGCAAAACTCAGGTAACAATTCGCCCAGACGGAAAAGTTGATTCCGTAGTAGCAAGTTTCCAAAATGCATCTTCAGAAGAACTAACCAAGGCTGTTTCTGATTGGTTATTGGAGCAGAAGTTTTTAGAAGGGCGCTCTGCGTCGTTCTTTACCAAGATGGTTTTGGATGACCCGAAAGAATATGCGCTATTATTTGATAATACCGAAGATTTACGTGCCTATATCAACCCAGCTGGCGACTGGAACCAAGGTGGGTTCGACGCTGATACTGGTCTCACTGGCCGCAAACTCATTGTAGATAACTATGGCCCACGTGTCGCTATCGGTGGCGGCTGTTATTCTGGCAAGGACCCATCTAAAGTAGACCGCTCTGCTGCTTATATGGCTCGCCGTGTAGCTGTAGATTATCTCAGAAAGCGCAAAGCTCACGAAGTGTTGGTGCGCCTAGCTTATGCAATTGGATATGCTGAGCCTCTAGAAAAAACCGTGATTATTGACGGCAAGCCAGAAGAGATTGAAGGATACGATCTTACCCCACGCGGCATCATCAAATATCTAGATTTGAAGCGCCCAATTTACGAAAAAACCGCCGAATATGGCCACTACGGCAATGGTTTTGATTGGGATAAGTAGTCTTATCTTCTATTTCTTTTAGTAATCGCTCTGTATCCGGTGATTATGAAAGATATAGCAACTCCTGTGAACGTGCATGATATATATGCAGAGTCATTATTCTTACTCATAGTTTCAGCCCCAGTGTTTGGTACCGGCACTGGTGGCTCTGGTTCTGGTGTTGGCTCTGGCTCTGACTCTTCAGAATCGGCCAGACCGATACCTACATAGAATGAATAGCCGTCATTGCTTACTAAATCTAGATTTACGGTGAAATGCCGTTTTGCTATTATTTTGTTCTCATCTATATCTATATTCTTTATATCATTATAAAACGCACTACTATTGGACGACTCATCACTCTCTACTTCGGAAAAGACATATCGATTTTCGGCATCGTTACGCGTGATTGTTAGCGTATAATCACCCTCTCTAAGTAGAAAATCTATGCCAGCCCCAATTGCTTTCGCACGACTAGTGAAATATCCAGACTCGTCTATAATCAATTCACGCATTGGTTCACTGTTGTCATCTCTGGACAGATAAATACCATATAGACCACCAGTGTATTTTTCGTCACCATTTTCAAAAGAAGCGCTTAAATTATGGTCTATAAAGAATTGGCCATTCAAAACGACACCATCTACATCCGCCGCAATAATAGAGGAATAGTTCCAGATTCCAGAATTGTTGTCCTTTGTGACGGCTTTGTTGTAGGTGCGCCAGTAGTTTACGGCCCTAAGTGCTCGAGACGTACTACCATCGATTACGATATCATATATACAAGAGCCTTTGCTGCCTGGGGCGATGTCACTATTCGCAACGAATTTTATCATTTTTACATTTGCAAGGTCGCCAGTATAATCCGAAGCGGCAACCCAGTCAATATTTCCAGTGGATTCTACTGGCTCCCAATTGCCATCATCTACGGTATACGCTTCAGAATTGGAACCAGAAACATTCGTGGCAAAGAATGTTGTCCAAGTAGTCCCATCACTACTATCCATTACTGGGATAGAGGCAAGGTTGAAGGAATATCCAAATACGGCATTTTCTTCGGCTTGCATCGGATTTCTTATTTCTTTATTTTCAAAGAATTTTTCGTAATCCATCCCTTTCTTTGGTATTGGCATATAGATTGTGCTGTTTGCCTTATATGGTGAAGTATCAGTCGATTCGTAATAAACTTTTACTTCTGCAGACAAACTGTTTGATAACGAAGCAACACTCGCCGTAGTTCCATCATAAGTCATAAAATCTTGGTTATAGCCTTTGTTACGAATTCCAACATCTATGTTTAAACCAATCAGTGGTTTAATTTGAATAGAGCCGTGGCCTGCTCCTAACATATAATTATTACCTTTGCCAGCGCGATTATTTGTATCCATTACAGTATAGTCCGTATCAATGGTGCGTTCGGCGGTCATTCCTAAATCGAGCATAAGTATGTTTTCGAATGACAAATTGTATTCCGACACACTATTGCTAACTGTTGCGTCAAATGATACGAATATTCTTTCACGCGTCAATTCGGAATTGATTGGTTGTTCTGCATAAGACACCAGGTCGAGAGGATCACCAGATTTGAAATAGTATGTTTTCCATTCAACACCATCAATAGTTTGAGTGGTCATTGGTGCTGATTGGGAAAGAGAGAATTCCTCACCGTTTCTTTTACCGTTCTTTGAAGAAGCCTTTACTGAAGATATATCCAAATTGACACCAGCAGGCAAAGAGATAATAACGGTTGGGTCTATTATTTCTGTTATGTTCTTATTGATATTTTTACCAGCGCGGACTGAACCATTAAAAGATATAGTCTCGTTCGGGTAAAAAACGGTCGCCGCTTCACCATTTGAATTCGTTGTCTCTACTGACATGTCACCCATTCCACTTTTCACCCATCCTATATTGCTGCGGTCTGTGCCAGTCATTGGTTCGTTTGTATCGACATTTATTTCAATCTCGCCGTTTTCATCGATTATAGAAAGTTTTGCGTCGTCAGTTTCATTATTGAGGAAATGGCCATAATACAAGCACGGAGAGTACCAATATGAGTGATTATAGTTGCCCTGTGCTGGCAAATCGCCCGTGACTGTTAATTCAAGAATAAACTCGTTATTGTTAAGCTCCAGTACTTGGTCGCTCAATAAAACTCCGGTTAGCAATGAACCGTCTCCTGGTATATTAGCGACAGTGATGGTTCTGCCCTGAGTAGTCTTTGCGACTACGTTTCTTATATTTTTCCCAGGTATAGTAACCTCGCGAACCCCCATTTTGTCAGTAAACTCATATTTGAAGGTAACGTTTCTGTAAGCTAGTTCTGAATAAAAGGTAAAGCCACCCAAGAGTTGATTGAATCCGATGTCATTATAGGATTCATCTAGATTACGCAAAGTTAGGTTTCTAGGTGCAATCTCCATGACGCGACCACCGCCAGAAAAAACTAGTGTTCTTCTAAAAGTAGTGTCGCCAGTTTTTGTTACTCCGTTTCTTTTTATACTCCAGTCTACCTTCATGGTTATCACATTATTGTTTGTGTCAAAAATGTTTGTGTCGGCTCTAAAATAAGGTATCATTTTGTCTTCATCGGCTCCGGTACCCGCATGTTTGTGACGAAAATTTTTTGCAGTTATGGTGATAGTCCCGCCACCATTTTGCCCCTCAGAAACAACCACCGTCGCATGCTCGCCTTCATAGTCACCAGTTACTTGTTCGCCAATCAAATCTAAATCAATTCGATTATCAAAGTAAACACCTTCCGGATAGTTAAAAACCAACTGCGCCTCATCAACGTATGCCCATGCAATGCCTGTAATAGTATCGAACGAAAAGATGGCTGGACCGAGAGAGAATTGCTCCGAACGATTATCGATATCACTATTGGCACTTACATTATAATCTGCGGCAGTTGGATTGAGGGTGCGCGTTCTAAAGGTGGTATTTTGCACATTCGTTGCCACAATATTAAGAATCTGTGTATCTTCGCCAGCGCTAGAAGACATATTGATCGTGATGTCATCCATTTCCTCTGTCGCATTCAAATGTGTTAATATTGGGTTATCTATAGAAATAGTAAAGAGTAGTTCGACTTTTGTCGTAGTGTCAATAAAAGTCCATTCGATGTCGCCACCGGCAGTACGATAGTTTGCGTTAGTATTCGTATAGAATTTTGTATAGCCACTAAGGATTTGATTACGCTATTTCGTGCCAGACGCATACTTCATTTGTATGCCATCCTTGTTTAAAATATGAGTGTCTGACGTTGCGGCGGTCAAAGAGGATGTCGCCACATAATCAGTATAGGCATTGTCTATATCGACTTTTGTTACGCCGGTTATGTCAGCAGTGTCGGCAGTGGCAGAATAACTAAGAATTCTAAAACCAGTAGGGACTTTTGCGGTAATTTTCTTTTCTTGCCCCGCGGCAAACTCAGCATCGATTTTTACAGTACCAAATATGTTTGAACTTGCTGTCATGTCAAAGGTTTTTCCTACGATATCTTCATTGACGTAGTCTTCACCTAGGCTATATTTTACTTCTAATAGACCAACTGGGGTTATGCGCGCAAAAACGAATGATCTCAGCACAAAACCACAACACAAAATAACCGCTACAAAAAGCGATGATATCACTAATATCTTGTGGCGGCTATTTGTTTCGATGGCGTTTCGTATCACTGAGAAACGCTGTGTAAGTTTGTTTTTGTGTATGTTTAGCATTTTTTTCTTTCTTAGCCAAACAAGAACACACTCTAATTGTTTTATACAACATTTTCTAAATAAAAACAAGCATTTTTTTACCCCTGTTGCTACGGAAAGTAGCAAAAAAAGTTGTAAAATGTAAATAAGTTTTGCTAGTAAAAGTTTACATTTTGAATAAAATGAAGGGCAGAAAGGAAAAATATGCAATTTAAAGATAAATTTAAAGCATTACGCAAAGAATATAATTATACCCAAGAGGAACTCGCTGAGGAGTTAAACGTATCTAGGCAGGCCATCACCAAATGGGAGAGTGGGGAAGGCGTCCCAGACGTCGAGAATTTAAAGGAGATCAGCAGGCTATTTAATACTACAATGGATGAGCTGGTAAAAGAAGAAAAAAATGTGAAGTCTAGCGACAGGCGTTTCCGCACAGTAAGGGAGCTAGATATTGATCACGGCAAGCACTTTGATATCAAACTTGCTCCGGCGGAAGAATTAAATATCGTGCCAGCTGCAGATGAAAAAGTGAAAGTGGAACTTTTGTCTTCTGAAAAGGAGAATCTATCCGAGCTCGTAAAAGTCAAATTTGACGACCTATATAACAAGCTTGATATCAATATTAAGTCGAAGCGCGCCGGGCAAGATGTGGTAATTAACATCTACTTGCCAGAGAAATACATTGATGAAATCGAGCTAAACGCCAAGCTAAAAACTCTAAATATTTCTGACCTTGACGTGCAAAAATTAGAGTATGACGGCAAACTAAAGTATCTAAACGTGTCTGGTTCGAAAGGAAAAATTATACTCAACGCCACCAAGAGTGACCTTGAGGTAAAGTATGATAAATTTGACGGCGTGCTCGAAGTAAACACGATTCACTCTACCGCGCGCGTGGAAATCCCAGCCGGCACCAAATACCAAGCCATTAATAAAGGATTTAAAAATACCTTTATTGATGCGGTAAATACTGAAGACTCCGCAAATATAATTGAGCTAAACGGCGCCGCCAGTAAGCTAATCGTGATAGAAAAATAAAAAAATTCCCCAAGCAAACACTTGGGGATTTTTTGATAATGATTAGATTTTGGCGTTTTGTGCATCTCGCATACATTCAGGGCAATAAAGCATACCCATCGCGGCTGATTCGTGCACATTGGATAGATTCTGCTCCAGGCTCAAATGTTGACGCATAATGCACCCCCTATTGGTACAGTGGGGACCAAAGCGTTCTATGGTATGCGGACGTTTTAAATCGCCTGCAAGCCCGAAAATATGTCCAAGCTCGTGCGCGATTACCGCCCGAATCAGAAGAGTACGATCGGTATTATTGAGACCGCGATACCTATACACGCTCTGAACCGTAGCTTTGTCCCAGGCTTGCCCGAAGACGAAATTAAACCCAGGAGGGCATAAATCACTAGATGTAAACAACACAGTTATATGCGGTTCCATTCTTTGCCAGGAGTCGTTTAAGAGAAGCTCTAGCAATTTTGACGAATCGATTTGCTTGTTTGTATTTCTTGGTGCATTATTCACATACCAGTCTGCATTTACGCCCGAAGGAAGAGTCCTTGCTCCGTAATATGAAATTTTACGAGGAGCGGGGAAGCATTTTACTGAATTATAAAATCCATCCATAATCGCATTTTCTTCCACAAGATCTATACCACTATCAGCTAAAACGTAAATTGGTAAGCGCAATACGCTCACCTCCTTTCTCAAGGTGCTCTTTTTTGGTTGCTGATACTATTATACCATATAATTGACTTTTGTGTAGTTTTGTGCTATAATATAAGGATAGGGGTGTTCCTAACCCTAAATATAGAGCCGGCGGGCCAAAGAATACGTTGAGGTGAAGGCATGAAAAAAATGCTGAGTAGCTTTAGAAAAAGAAACACCGGGAAAATGATGAGCCCTTTTCTGGATAGCTTTAATAGAGAGGGGAGATTTTCAGTGGAGTTAGGGATTTGGTCCCCCAATACGTATTGGGACCCCCGCACAAAAGACTACGAAACAGAGAACGAAAACTCTGTGCACTTTGTAGTCTTAAATGGACAAATCCTGGACCCTTCGGTTGTTTTCCCAGGCCTAATCGAACTCGTAAAAGAGACCGAGCAGCATCTTCCTGAATTTGACGGAGAAGAGCTGGCAGTCTATGCCCTGAAGGAGGGTGAGTGGATTAAGGCAAAAGACACGGACGAAAAAAACTTTCTTTATGTGTCTTACTACTCATTAGAGTAGTTCTGTAGTACCTTACAAAAAAGTCCTCGTCAAACCAGGCGGGGCTTTTTTGTGCATAAAAAAATGCTCCGGGAGCATTAAACAATATTGGTGGGCGAAGAGGGACTTGCTCGCGAAGCGTCAAGTCCCCAACGAAAAAAGTGCTCCTGGAGCACTAAGATTTTTCTGGTGGGCAATATGCATTACCCATTGAACATAATTATATCACTCTTAAAGGACTATTCCTAGTAGTTGATTGGCTATTTATGAACCCTAACTACGATCCAGAACCGATGGTGCTGCCAAAAGAAAAATACCCTGTTATTCACGATTGGAAATGGTAATAAGGAATTACAAGGCAATGAACATTGAACCTAAGGGATATTAATCCCCTCCAATGTCAATGTGTCAATTAAACCTACGCCAGCCTCCATTGGGTATCGACATTCTTGAAAAGATTATTTATGGGTGAAAAATCATAATGCTTTAATTCTTCTATCCCGCACAGGTTGCCAATGGAAGTCGTCATGACTTCGAAAATCTCAGGATAAAACTGAATCATCAATAGCCTTTCTTGCAACATTGAATCGTCCTTAGCTTGTTGGATATTTAAGTCTATTCTTATTCCAAAGATATTAAAGTGCGTAAAGCAATTTAAATAATCGTACAGTGTAGCGGCATTCTCGCTAAATGCCATTTTTATTCTATCTTCCGTTCTCACTAAATCACCCGCTTTATTGCCGTTATATTTTACAAGTTTGTATTTCTTTGATTCTATTGCAATATCTTTGTATGTGAATCTATTTTTGCTATTTATAAATTTCTCCGATTTCTTCTTCTGCCTGTCTATATTTTTGGGATATTTTGAAAAGAAAGAAACATCAGCTGCGAACTCCATTAGAGAGCGCACAGTCATCGCAAATTGTCTAGTTTGATTTTCTTTTTCTATAATCTCAAATAACGAGAAGGTGTCTTTGGTAAATATAGCCCACCATTCTGCAAAGGCAGGGTCCGCATCATTTTCTTTGCCACCTTTTATTAGAATATTTTTAGCATCATCCAGTATTGGAAGTAACTCGGTCATAAACCATTTTTCTACTGTTATTGGTCCCATATGTTTCTATTATATCATTAAGAGGTATAATAGAAGTATACCGTTCTAATACAACGCGCTCATAAGAGAAAGTGAACATGGCGAAAAGCCACACATTCAGGAAAACGAAGCCCGGTAAGCTAATACCGGTTACTGCTCGAGAGTTAGAAAGCTTTATGCTCGAACATAAAGGCAAGTTTAACTCGCGCGAATACGACAAGTTCGAGCGTATGGAACTTGCCTGCTCTCCTGTTCGCGACGCGGTTCATGAGCTTAGGACCTATTCATTAGAAACTCTAGCACAGCGCTTCGATGTGCGCCTTTTGGGCCGCGGTAAGCGCCTTTTTGCGCGATTAGATAGCGAAGACGACACTTGGTACCATTTCTCGCTTGCATATATCCCACGCGCACTAAATAACCGCGATGTGAACGATGCGATTGTTCAAATGTTCTTCATTGGCAAATGGCGCGTACACAAGCTTTCGCTTTGGGCGGAGCCGGAAGATATCGTACATTACGGCCACGATTCTAATAAAACATTCTGGTAATTAGTCAATAGATGGTATCCACTTGATCACAATCGGGTTTTGAAAGTTATTATGCAAGAAACAGGGGTGAGATTTTTTCTTGACGTAAAACGGCAAAATATGCCAAGATAATAACAATTCTGATCATACTCTTATGATATAATTGAGAAATGGATACAGTGAAACAACGCGGGAGAGTAGTTACTCCGGCAGACGCAAATCCGTGGCCGCACGAGCAAAAAGTGGCGAAGATTTTAGCGCTAGCTGGTCATTATGTAGAATTTATCCCAGAAGCGAACCTGAAAACACCAGATATTTATCTAGACAATACGATGTACGAGATTAAGTCACCTATTACAGATAATCCAAAGAAGATTGTTCGCAATGTGAAACGTGCGCTCGAAAAATGCCCGAACGTAATTATTGACGCAGCTAGGGTTAAAGGATTAAGTGACGAAGCAATACAGAGAACACTTAAAAATAAGGTCAAAGATTTACCGGGACTTAAAAACCTGTTATTCGTAACAAAGCACGGTCAAATTATTGACATAATAGCTTTGGTTTGATATAATTAGGGTATCGAAGTTCTTGCACGGGGTGTAATGCTCCTACCGCAGGAGCTTCTTTTTATACTTATTACATGATATAATACCAATATCGAAGCACTCGCACGGCGCCGAAGGTACCTACCGCGAGAGCTTCTTTTTTTTGTGATGTCGCACCCGATAGTTGGTAGTCATATTTTAAAGCGCTACTTATAATTTCCAAAAAAGAAAGGATAACTATGCGCTCTAAAAAACTATCAACAATAACACAAGGACTGCCCTGAGTAGCCTTTGAATAGAAAATATTGTATAATATCATTAGGACAGCGGCATGAGTTTCAAAGACAATCTCAGAAAAGAACGAGTTAGAGCCCACTTTTCACAAGAGGGTTTAGCTGAGAATATGTCTGTTTCGCGTCAAACAATTTCAAAATGGGAAAACGGCGATACGTACCCAAGCACGAAACATATCCTTATGCTGACTAAAATTCTTAATTGTAGCATGGATGAACTCGTAGATAATGAGGTTGAGAATAAACAGCCGGTTAACATGGTTTACGCTACGTCTCGTAAAAGATATGTGTTCCTAGTAGCAGGTGCCGTCGCCGTATTTGTAATAGCGATATTCGGTTTCGCGCTTTCTAATATCATTAGTTTCGAAACAAACGTTAGCACGATAAATGATTCGAAAATTGCGGTCTTTGACAAGATAATTGACGGCTCATTAGACGACGCGATAACGGTGGATGGATACACAAAAAAGAAGATCATTGGATACGGAATAGCCGAAGAAAACGGAACCTTTTACATTAAATGTGACTTGTACAATGACGGCACAGGCAATCCATGCCCAGCAATAATTTACTTCTGTGAGAATGACGGAGATTATTCTTACGAATGCCAATACTTAGATAACCCCGACTATATTCCAAAGGGCGAATATTACAAAGTCGGCTAACTTTAGGAGAACTTAATGAAAAAAGGAATGATAATAGGCACGCTAATTGTCGTAGCCGTTGTTGGCATTATTTGCCTAGCCAATTTTAGAACGGATCCATACGCGAATATGAACCCAGACTCGATCATAGAGCCATCGGAAACGACCGGCTTTATCGGCGAGAAAACTGTTGGAAATCCAGATGACGCCAAAATAGTTATTTATGAATATGCCGATTTTGGATGTTCGCATTGCGCCGACTGGAATAGGAAAATTAATAATTTAATAGAAAAGTATGACGGCAAAATAGTACTGATTTTTCGTAGCTATGACATAGGTCAATTCAAAAATAGTTTGAAAGCGGCAAGTGCCGCAACAGCCGCGCAAATTCAAGGCTATTTCAAGGAGTATAAAGACCTGCTCTATTCAAATCAATCAGAATGGTTTTATGAGGACGGAGCGGATTTAACCGAAATTCTTTCAAACTATTTCGAGGAAGCAAGTAAAGGCACCGGAGATTTAGATAAGTTCAAAGAAGATATAAAAAGTGATTCCGTCAGGACTCGTCTAAAATTTGAACAAAATATGGGAAAGAAAGTTGACCTTACTGGAACGCCTACATTTAGAATAGATGGCGAAACGATTAGCCTAAGTGAACTAATAGACACAATTGAGAAAAAGACGAGCGAATAAAATCTTAACTGTAGTTCAATATATAGCTCAGGTTTTTAAAACGCTTATGCTTGCTACCTTGAACTTCGTGATATAAAATAAAAACGTGGAGGATTAATATGGCTCGTAGCCGCGAAAGCGGTTGGACAATCTAGGAGCGGGTCATTAAAATCCAAATCTTGTATTAATGAGCGGGTGGGACGCTCCCTTAATGACTTTAAGGGAGAAATAAAGTGGAGTCGGATTCCATTAAGAATCAAGGAGCGGTAGCTAACCTCATTTCTTTGCTAAATACTCTCGATAAAATCGAAGTAACAGAAGAACGCATTGAGCAAAACTCAAAGACTGGCGTGTTGAACGACGGCGTTGTCGTTATTTACTAGCTTTTTGTTGCCTTTAAAGTATAATTTGTCGTTAACAAAATCAGAGTTATGAAATTACAGACTTTTATAGGATTAAGGCCAGAGCTAAAACCGGTAGAAAAACCCCTACGGTACGTTATGTATGTCCGCAAATCTTCCGAAGATGCCGAAGCGCAAGCAAAATCGTTGCCAGACCAAATTGCGGCTTGCCGAGAATATGCAAGAGCCAAAGGGTTAATACTTGTCGGCGAGCCGATCCAAGAGTCTAAGTCGGCGAAGAAATCGGGTAACCGCCCGTTATTCTCACAGATGCTACGCGATCTAGAAAAAGGCGTCTATGACGGCATTTTAGCGTGGCATCCAGACCGCTTATCTCGTAATTCATTAGAAGCCGGAATGATTGTTGATATGGTAGATAACGAGGTTATAAAAGACCTTAAATTCCCGACGTTTGAATTTACTAACGATTCAAGCGGAAAGCTGACACTGAACATGATGTTCGCCCTATCGAAACAATACTCAGAACACTTGTCGGAGAGCGTGCAACGCGGTGTAGACTCGAATTTGGCGCAAGGCAAATCGAGTGGCGTTCCGAAATGGGGTTATAACCGTGACGAAGTGACTGGCCTATATGAACCAGATGAGAACTTCTCATACATTAGGCGCGGTTGGGAGATGTTGCTTGAGGGCGCAACACGAAACGAAATACTAGACTATTGGAGAGCGCACGACGTGCATCGCATGACGAAGCTAAGCCGCCGTAATAAGCATCCACGACGAATGGAAGTGAGTATGCATATGACGACGACGATGTTTCACGATCCGTTCTATTACGGCATACTAGTTCAAGCCGGACAGGCAGTGGACCTGCGCGTAATATGCCCGAATTTTAAGCCGATGGTAACTGAGGAAGAATATAATAAGGCGCAAGAAATGAGCCAAGACCGCTCGCGCCGTAAAGTTGTGCTTTATGACGGCGAAACGCCAGATAAGTTATTCTTGCCGTTCCGTCATTTAATTGTATGCAAAGAATGTGGCCGCAACATGGTTATATCGCGCTCGCGCGGCAGTAAAGGCACGCATTACTTAAATGCCTACTGTCAGAACAAAGAATGCACTAGAAGCCCACGTGGTGTCCGTATAGGCGAGATATTAGACCAAGTATATGATATGCTAGATCGAATTGAATTCACAGAAGAAAACTATAACGAATTCGTAAAGAATATGAAAGCATATGTAGATACTAAGCTAGATGAACTTATAGTCGAAAAACGTAGTCTAAACGGCCTTAAGAGCCACAAGGAGCGCAATATTGACGAACTTGCATCACAATACTCGGCGTTAGGCAAAGACACGCCAGACGTGGTTAAAACGAAGTTGCGCAAGCAGATAGAAGCATTGCAGAACGAAGTGATTAATATCGACGATCAACTTAGGAAAATCAACGCGCAGATCATAGATCCGACGAGCTTAAAACTGACGCAGGAAAAGTTCTTGAACTTACTAAATTCAGCGAGTTCAAAGATGAGGGCCGGAGATCCAATAGAAAAAGACATTTTGGCGCGCAAATTGTTCTTGAACCTCGAAATTGACAATCAAAAAAGGGTTACTTTCAGATGGAGAGAACCCTTTAATATCATTTCCGACCAATGCAATTCTTCTAAAAATGCATCTGGTGGGCGAAGAGGGACTTGAACCCTCACGACATTACTGTCACAAGATTTTGAGTCTAGCGCGTCTACCAGTTCCGCCATTCGCCCATGGGTTTATTCTATCATATTTTGACACTTTATGCTATAATTTCGACATATGGATCCAAAGAACGGTGGGCAATCTTCAAATGATATGCAAAGACAGACCGCTGCGGCAATTGCGCGCAAGAAGGTTTTGTCTGCATTTGCAAGCCAATCTACTACCCAACCTGCCCAGAAGCCAACACCGACTCCTGCTCCAACCCCAATCAAGGATAATGTAACAGCTAATCCAGTAACACAGAAAGTAGCACCAGCAGCAGCATCTACTGCAGCCGCCCAGAAAGCCGCTCCAGCGCCCTCTCAAGCCGACATAGAAGCTTGGAATAGATATCATTCTGCCTGGCAGCAATACTACCAAAAATACTATAGTGAATACTATTCTAATGCCGCCAGAAATTACGTCGCAAAGGAAAGGTTAAAGGATGCTCGCGAGGCAGCCGAAGATGAAGAGATCTTACATGCACTTGCACATTCTAGCCCAAAAGATAAGAAAACTGGGCTCACTCTTAACCAGAATAATCCATCTAACACCGAAAAAAGCGATAGCATTCGTGAAAATCTAAGAAATAAAATTCGAGCGAAAGCGGCGGTCAATATCAAAAAGAGCCGCCGTATGAAGAAGTTTATCCCCATCATGGCTGGCGTTGCCGTCGTTTTGGTTATTTTATTTTTGCAATACAATCGTCTGATATTTGCACCAATTATGGCTTATATGTCTCCAGGAAACGTGCCAGCGTCACAAATCGAAGCACTTGATCCAACCATCACGCAAACCGTGTCGCCAGAACCACGTCTCATTATCCCTAAACTGAACGTGGATGTGCCTGTGCATTTTGGTATCCCACTTTCTGAAGTAATGAGCGCCATGAATAATGGCGTGGCTCATTATCGTATTTCTGGCGCAAGCGCATTTCCAGGTGAGATTGGAAACCTTGTAATCACCGGGCATTCCGCCGGCGATGTTTATAGCTCAAACCCATATAAATATATCTTTTCCGGTCTCGAGCGTCTCGAAAGTGGAGACCTTATCTATGTCAATTATAATTCTGTAAGGTATACTTATAAGCTCGTAAGGAAAGAAGTGGTAGAACCAACCGATGTCGGAAAACTTATTTATGAAACCAATAAGCCGATGCTCACACTCGTCACCTGTACGCCGCTCGGCACTTCAAGATATCGCTTACTCGTGACCGCAGAACAAATTTCTCCAAGCTATGAAGACGCTCAGGAGTCGCCATCTTCTGATCCGAGCGTCGACAGCAACAGCAACGTCGAAATGCCATCCAACGAACCTGGTTTCTTTGAAGGAATTTGGAATTGGCTAACAGGAAACTAATCCGCAATCTTTTCACGAGCTAGTTGATTGTCTGAAACATAGTAAAGCCATTTGTCGCCAGTAACAGTGACTGGGAAGTGACTAGAAACATTTCTTGACAGCGTGCGATGATTAAGGCCGTCAAAATCACATACGGATAATTCGCCATTATTAACTATATAAATCATATCCGAATCGAGCCAACCAAAATTTCCTTCTATGGACCACTCAACAACGTTCTTTGCCTCCATGTCTATGGTGACTATATTATTATTAGACAAGGCGGTTTGGAATTCTCCCGCATGACCAACCGCTATCTCTGACGCTTCTTGACTAATCGTTTTTTCGAGGAACTGCCTTCTGCTATTCTTTTCTATTATTTCGAGCTGCAGGCCGTCAAGAATTGTAATGTATTTGTCATCATAAAAACGTGAGAGTGTAACTAAAGGTTTGTTTACGGTTTGCTTGATGACTTCTGGTTTTTCATTGTGGTTGTTTAGAAGACCAACATAGTATTTTTCGTCTTCTGCTTTTTCTTTTGCAGAAAATAGTATTTCTGAATCAAAATGATCATAGCTTATGATGTTTTCTGCAAGCACTGCAGAAATCTGGCGAGAATTAAGATTAATTTTGTGAAGATTATTATTAAGAAGGGCAATAAAGTTGGATGCGGAATCGTCATAAATAGACACTTTGGAAAAGTCCGCATTAAACAGTTTTGAAAGATTGGTGCTCCCGGATGGATTCTTGATATCTACTACTACCCATTCATATTTATCGTCTATAGATGCCTTAATTAGCACTCGTTCGTTATTCGAACTCCAATCTGCTGAAATGATTTTACCATTAAATAATCCATTATCTGCGCCTGGAGCCAAACTTACAGAAGTAAAATAACTTGAAACTTCAATTGTTTTTGGCTCAAGTTTTTCTTGTGTGAGATCTAGTATTTGCCATTCGGTGGTATTATCTGCAATAAGCATTTGCTCGCGATTTGGCGATACTGTTGCATAGGTAGCGGAAGACATATCAAACACTTCTTGTTTTTTGCGTTCCAGCAAGAAAAGACGAGGATAATGGACTCTGTACAGAAGACCTTCTGTTATACTAACCGTGCGAGCCCAAGAATCGTAGCCTTCTTTTTTTAACTCAATGGTATGCTCACCAGCAGATAAGACTTTGCTCGTATTCGTGCGCTGATTCCATGCGGTTTGACCATCTACAAATACATCTGCACCGGTAGGGAGTGAAGATATTTGCAACATTCCTTGACGTTCGATTTTGAAATCGCCGTTTACCCAATACCCAGAAACCACAAACGCCAAAATGATAACCGTAATTGCTACAGCTAGCACCATAAAGCATTCCGAGACAATAATACGAAGACTTTGACGTCTTGCGCGCTTTTCTGGATCCATGAGATTATTATACCATAATTATTTTTGTTTTTAGCTCTTGCATTTTAAGTGAAGCACTAGTATTATAGTATTAAGAATAAGTGAGGTAGAAATAATGCAAAAATTAGATAATAATCCGTCAGCGACCGTTGCGCACCGCAAGGTGCAGTCTTCTACTACGCTTAATCGAAGATATGTCAAACGACCTGCCAGCATAACACGCAAAATGGATGGTATGAGAGTACGTCGCCCAATGAATGGTGCTAGCAGTTCGATAGAAGTTTCTCGTAAACCCGTCGACATAAAAAAAGTTTCTGACAACATGAAAGCTCGTTCTAGCGCGCCTGTCATAACAAAGCAACCTACCGCGCAAGAGTTAAAAGAACGCGCTATTGCCAAAGCACTTAACAACGCCGCAAAATCAGATAGTGAAGAAGTAAAAGAGAAAAAGGAAAAGAAGAATAAGCTTCACATTAGTATTGGCCGAGTGCTGCTTGCTTTGTCTTGTGCGACTGCAGCGGTTTTTGCAATAGTTTATTTCGTAAATCTAAATATGCCAGATATTTCAATGCGCGTAGCAGCTATGCAGAGTGGTATTGACCCAAAATATCCTAGCTATGTTCCACGCGATTTCAGCGTAAATGACATGGTGGCCGAAGAAGGGAAAGTCACGCTTAATTTCAAGAATAGCTCTACTGGTGATAGTTTTTCGTTGACCGAGGAACGATCTTCATGGGATTCAAATGCTCTTCTTTCTAATTATGTGAAAGATAAATTCGATGAGGATTACACAACTATCCGCGAGCAAGGGTTAACATTATATATTTCGAATAATGCCGCCACCTGGGTAAACGGTGGGATGCTTTATAAGCTTAATATTACGAGTGGCACACTCACAAAGAAGCAGATTCGTTCAATTGCTGCATCACTCTAATAGTGTTATAATATAAAACATGGAAATTGTTACTCGTTTTGCACCGAGCCCAACGGGCTATATTCACATTGGTAATGTCCGCTCTGCGATTTACCCTTATCTTTTTGCTAAACAAAAGGGCGGGAAGATGATTTTGCGCATCGAGGATACGGATAGAGAACGTTATGTAGAAGGTGCGACCGAGCTAATTGAAGATACTTTGAAATGGCTAGGTCTCGAATGGGACGAAGGCCCAATCGTAGGTGGAGACCACGGACCGTATTTTCAGAGCGAGAGACTAGAAAAGTATCATGAATGGGCGCGCAAGTTGATTGCTGAAGGCCGTGCTTATGCCGACCCAACTCCAGCAGAGAAGATCGATGAATATCGCCGTGAATGCACCGAGAAAAAGGTCCCATTTCTTTATCGTAATTTCCGCCCAATCAAAACTCCAGAATGGGAACCGGGCATTCCTTTGAGGTTTAAAGCCGAGCCAAAGGATTACGATTGGAATGATGCCGTGATGGGTGATATGCATGCCGGTCCAGAAGTGCAAGACGATATTATTTTGATTAAAAAAGATGGCTATCCTACTTATAATTTTGCACACATTGTAGATGATGCCGAAATGGGCGTAACGTACGTGATGCGTGGCGTAGAATATCTTTCTAGCACACCAAATTACCTAGAACTCTACGATGCATTTGGCTTGGAGCGCCCCGTGCTTGTATCTTTGCCACATATTTTGGCTCCTACTGGTAATAAGAAGCTCGGCAAACGTGACGGTGCTAAATCTGTAACGGAATACCGTGCAGATGGAATTTTACCAGAAACGATGCTAAATTACCTAGCATGTCTTGGCTGGAATGATGGCACCGAGCAGGAAATATATACTAAAGATGAGTTAATCGAAAAGTTTAGTTTGGAAAAGATTCAGACTTCTGGCGCACGTTACGATGAGACTAAGTTAATGTGGATGAATGGCCAATGGATTCGTAGAATCTTTGATGAACAAGGTTGCTCGGCTCTTTATGACCGTACCGAAGGTTTTTGGCCTGAGGTTGCCGCTAGTTTTCCTGAAGATTATCGCAAAAAAGTACTTGCTATTATATATGATAGGCTAAAAACTTTGTCTGACCTTCGTGAAATGACTAGCTATTTCTTTGAAGAACCAAAGGTTGATCTTAATATGCTTGTGAACAACAAGTTTCTCAAGAAAATGTCTGAATCCGAGATTGAGAATTTGCTTAAGGCTACTGTAGCTAAGCTCACAGCCGTAGAATACTGGAATGCCGATAACTTGCAAAATACATTAAATGAATTACTCGCCGAGTCCGGCAAAAAACCAGCAGAACTATTTAGTCTAATCCGTATCGCAGTGAGCTTTGCGCCATTCTCCCCAGCTTTGAACTTAACGCTAGAAGTCCTAGGAAGAGACGTCGTGCTAGCAAGACTCAATAGTGTAGCAAGAAGCATTTAGAAATAGTCCTCGACGGACCTCCGGAGGCTGGCAAGGCGAGGATGAGCGCGAAAACCCCTGTGGCGACAGGGGTTTTCGACGCAGTCCTAGAGGACTATTTCTAAATGTTGCTATTGTTGCACTGGTGGTTGTTGCTCGCCACCTACGTTTTCTTCTTCCTCGTCTTCGTCTTTGCGACGCTTACCTACGATGAAGAAGATGAATCCAGTGGCACCAGTTACGGCTGCAGTAATAGCTAAGCCGGTAGCTAGCGTGGAACCTTCATTGATATTCGTGGTGGTTTTCTTTACGCCTTGTGGATCAGCGTATTGTGAACGAGTATCACCATTCGATACTTCGGTAGTAGTAGTCGTGGTGTCATCATTGTTTGTCGTAACTGTAGTATAGGTGGTGGTATTGGTTGTAGGATTATATGTAGGGGTGTCTGGTGTGGTAGGTGTAGCTGGATTATCAGGAGTAGATGGGTTGTAGTCTGGGTCTTGTGGGTCATCTTCAATTACTCCGGTAACTACACTAATGACAACTGTGTTTGCATAGGTACCAGCTGCCTTTGTTGAGTCTGCTTTAGCACCAAAGAACACATCCTGAGAACCGATACCTTCGGCACTGGTTTGGAGGAGCAGGATTGGTGATTCTCCAGCAGCAACAAGAGGGCTATATTCCGCGGTATCATCAGGTTCGCTTACTTCATCTTCGAGTGAATAGCCCCAATAGTTGGCAGGGAAATTCGCTACTGAACGCGTGGTAGACAAAGTAGGAATCGTATAATTATTATTTCCAGTATTAACTAGGCTTGTGTTAGCGGTTTTTGTAGTCATGAAAGCCGAAAGACCAGATGGGTTGTTTGTATTAGCGCTAACTATAATACGATTTCTCAAAAATTGATCTGCATCACCAGTAGCCCAGTTGTCTGGTGTAGTAATAGAAACAGAAAGAGCGTCCCCTACATTTACTCTAAAATTTGTATTTCCGGTAGCTGTTGTCGCAAATGCTGAAGTTGCGCAAATAACTGGCAAAGATGCAAGAGAAACAAGAGCACCAAACATTTTTGTTTTTGATGATGACCTTAACATAAGCTCATTATAACATACTTTTATTTTTTGTGCTAAAATTATAATAAATTAACGTGGATTTAAAAAATGCCAGACGAAAAACAACTCGAAAAAAAACGATTAACAGATAGTGAACGCCTAGCAAAAGCTTTTTCTACAGAAGGAGAAGCGAGTGAAAAAGTCGATGAAATGGCCAAGACTGTCGACAAAATTGACGGAAAATCCGGCAAAAGTAAGGGCGCTCCTCAAAGTAAGAGTTGGCTCGTATTTTTGATTTGTGGGATTGTTGGTTTACTTAGTGGCATTGGCTGTGTCTTAGCGATTTTTTTGATACCAAAAGAGACCAAACCAGATTTAGTTTTTCCAGAAATTCCGTCCGCTAAAGAAAACGATACACAAAAATTTTACAGTAATTTAACTGGTCTTGAGGTTGCGAATGAGGCAAGTGTCACTGCGCCCGCCTATTGTATCCAAACTCCAAATGGTACTGATGGGGCAAGGCCACATTCTGGTCTCGCTGACGCTGGGGTAGTGTTTGAAGCAATTGCGGAAGCTGGTATTACCAGATTTGCCGCCATCTATCAAAATCCTACACAGGCCGTAATTGGGCCGATTCGTTCGCTACGTATTTATTATCTAGAATGGGATACTCCTTTTGATTGCGCTATTGTCCATGCCGGTGGTGCACCAGACGCACTCGCGGCAGTATCTAATGGTTATAAGGATTTGACAGAAAACTATACCTACATGTATCGCGGAAATCGCGCTGCAAGGCGTTGGAATAATTTGTTTACTACTAGCCAGTATCTCGCACAGGTAAGTGTAGATCGTGGTTGGAGTACATCTAATATCAGAGGGTTTTCAAGAATGTTCCCGAATGAATCACGACGTTCTCGCATTGACAACACGGTGGCGGAAAAGCTAAATATTGTTACTCCTACGACAAAAAATACTTCCGAACTAACGCCAAAAACCACGCATATTGCATTTGATTATGCCAGTTCACCATCGTTTGACGTAGTTTATGATTACGATGCAACTACGAATACGTACAGAAGGAGTTATGGCAATGGGGAAGCTCATAATTCGTATCTATGCCCAGCGGAAGATTTGGGCGAAAAGAACCCAGAAGACGTCTGTTCATTGCAACAGGTTTCACCATCCGTAGTGATTGGTATGGTTGTGCAAGAGCACCGCGCCTCAGACAATTATCATGAAGTGATTACCACTACAGGCTCTGGCGATGCATATATCTTCCAAAATGGTATTGCAATCAAAGGTGCTTGGCATAAAGCTAGCAAGGAAGAGCAAATAACGTTCACTGATGAAAATGGTGCTGCAGTCAAGCTCGCGCCTGGGCAAACCTTTATCTCGGCCGTACCAAGTTACGGCGCTATTGCCTACTAAGTGGTTTTATGATAAAATAATTGGAGTGGTCTCGTAGGCTGTTGCCTTCGAAACCTCATTCGCTTAGAAATCTAAAATAAATTTTAGATTTCTAGCTCGCTCGGTCTCGTCGTCTAGCGGTCCAGGACTCCTGGTTCTCATCCAGGCAATCGCGGGTTCGAATCCCGCCGAGATCACCAATTCAAAGAAAGAAATTTATAAAAAAGAGCCAGCGAAGCTGACTCTTTTTGGTGATTCATTTCTTTACCTCATCAGGTTCATTGATAAGAACTTTTCCGTAGTCGGTCCCCGCATCACGAAGATAAATAATCTGTCCGTCCGCATCAACTACTGCGTGTCCGTGGCCAACCCCGTCGCATTGCTCTAATCCACCAAAGTAAATATCCTTGCCACCATCCTTTCTTTCTTTAACCTTTACATTCTCTCCTAGTTTTAAGCTTGCCCCAATCAGAGCGCTAATTTCTTCAATCAGTTGAATATTCTCATGATCTTGCTTTTCTTTGACTTCATCCCTTCTTTGCAGACGAAGTTCCTTGATTTGTTTGTGCTCAGCATGTGCTAAGTCAAACAACTCTTTTTTGCTCCTTTGATCGGATTTAAGACGCTGGAATTCCATCTCAAGATCTTCGTGTTTCTTTTTTGCATCGTTAAACACGCGTTGAGCTTGATTGAAATTTTTCCGGGTTTTCACTTTGTTGCCATGTTGGTCAACAAGCTTCCTGTACCCAGAATTTACGGCCAACATTAAATTGTATTCACGATTTAATGTATCCGCCGCTTTACGACGTTCCACCCATGCGGCCCTCATTACTGCATAGGCCTCATTTGCGCGGTTCCTGGCCTCAATATATTCGTACCATGCCTTCTGTTTGCGATCATACGCGTCCTGTTCCTGTTCCTTTAGCTTTTCTAGTATCTTATCATTCATTCAATCACCATCCTTTCTATAAAAGTACTTAGTCAAAAGCTACAATAGATAAATTATATCATATTTTTGGAATTTTTCAACCACTACCCAAATGGTTGATTTTATGTTATAATATTTTTATGAAAAAATTACCTGTAGTAGCGCTAATCGGGCAAACAAATGCTGGAAAATCTAGTATTTTGAACCGCATGACGAAGAAAAATATTGCGATTGTGGCACGCGAAGAGGGAACTACGCGCGACAATGTGATTGCTCGGATTGATAACCGGTTTATTTTGATTGATACTGCAGGTTTAAAAGACCCTAATGATGATTTTGAAGCATCGATTCAAGACCAAATCCAAGATGCCATTGAATCTGCTGATATTATTCTTGTAACACTTGACTCTACTAAATATTTTGATCATCGCGACGCCAAAATCGCCAAGGACGCGCTTCGTTCTGGTAAGCCAGTTTATCTTGTGCTTAATAAATGTGATCTCGGCGAATGCTTACCAATTACGGAATTTCGTGCACTTGGTATCGCTCCAGAAAACGCATTTTATGTTTCCGCTACTACAGGCCAAGGAATCGAAAAACTAAAAAGTGTATTGCCAAAAGAAAAAGTTACCACTGAAATTGAAGATACTCTAAAAATCGCTTTGATCGGCCGTCCAAATGTAGGTAAATCCAGTCTTTTTAACTCTCTTGCTAAGAAACAACAAGCTGTAGTGAGCTCACGCCAGGGCACTACGCGTGACATTAATCGCGTAAACATCCGCTACAAAGGCCGCGATATCGAAATTCTTGACACTGCAGGTCTTCGTAAGCCAGGCAAACGTGAAGTGGGTATCGAGAAATTTTCCGCTATCCGTACACTCGCGGCGATTGAAGAAGCTGACGTGTGTGCACTTCTCGTAGATTCTACCGAACCACATAGCAAGCTCGACCAATCTCTCGCTGGCCAAATCGTGGAAGCGGGTAAGGGAATTATCGTAGTGGTAACCAAGGCGGACCTCCTCGATGATGCAAATCCTACCAACTATTTTGGTGAGGAAAACGTTGGCAACCGCACCGCGGCGGACTTCCTACTAGATGCACTCGAAAAAGATTTCGACTTTTTGCCTTATGCGCCAGTACTTATTACTAGTTCCGAAACAGGGCACAATGTTACTCAGCTATTTGAACTTGCTACCGAAATTGAGAAAAATCGCCACCTAGAAATTAAAACCTCAGATCTAAACAAGATTCTAAACGAAGCTATTATTTCCCATGCTCCGGCTGGACTCAAAAACACTCGTCCAAAGCCAAAATATATCGTACAGACTGATACTTGCCCACCTTGGTTTGTGGTGCATGGCCACGATTTGGAGTTACTTCACTGGTCTTGGAAACGCTATCTTGAGCGTAAAATTCGCGAAAAATACCCATTTATGGGTACTCCTATAATGTTCTCGTATCGTAGCGATAAGCGAGACAAAACAGAGTAAATGTGATATAATAAAGATGTGGGCGACGAGCCCATATTTTTACAGACCGCTGCAGAATGTGCGAAATCATTCGCAAGTCTAGTATATTAACAAGGAGGTGACGCTTATGTCACGAAACAAACATCGCCACAACTATGGTGGCAAGACTCGCCAGACGATGGCGGAAAAAGCAGTCGAAAGGGAAGTAAGAGATGCCAACAATGGTATTCTCGACGGTAGCGAAGAGCAGTTGATGAGGGACATCGCGAGACTGAAAGAGCAAGATGAGGAACAAAAATCCTTCAAGCTCGAAGACCCAAGATGGTATGTGCTCGACACCAATCTCATTCTTTCGTGTGTGGATGTTTTGTACGACCCAAAGGATGAATTGTGGCGCGAGCCGTTGCAGTTCAAGCCAAACTTGGACAATGCACATCTGATTATCCCGTATCTTGTACTGGAAGAACTTGGACACATGAAGTCCGAGAGCACTCCGCGTGCAGTGGTCGCCAGGACGGCACTGAATCGTTTGATGAAATTTTTCCAAAATTCCGGAAGAAGCATTGACGATATTATAAACCTGAAGGAACCGGTGAGGACTGGTTGGTATACCCAAACCATTTCAATCTTACCGCTCCATAAGGATTTTTATAAGTGCTTACCTTGGGTACCGGCCACAAACGATAATGATGGTTGGATTGCAGTAACTGCACTTGCGGCTACAATGCTGAAAGAGGGCTTACCGGTGGACGGCAGTATCTCCATTACCGAGAGAAACAATGCCGGCAAAGATGTTGTGCTCGTGACGAACGACAAACAACTGATTGCTAAGGCAGACCTCATCGGTGTGCGCGCCAAAAGATACTCTTTTAAAGAGTACGAGCCTTTCTCTGGCTGCAGACATCTTACAGTGCCGGCAAAAATGTTTGCGCAGTATTTCCATGACGAAAAGCTTTCTAACGAGGATTTTAGGGAATACATGCCGAACGAATTACCGCTCGTGGCGAACGAGTATGTAATCATGGAGCCGGAAGATGGAGAGTATCCGAATGGATATTTTTATACCGGTATCAAGTATTTGAATGTTGCTCGATATATCAAGGGTAACGATGCACTCTTTCCGCTTCGCTTTGCGAAGTATGAAGGCAACGAAGCAGCAAATGCCGAAATGGCAGCATATTACGATGCATTAAACGATCCGAGTATCGACGTAATAATCACCACTGGTGATGCTGGTACTGGTAAAACGTTTACCGCAGTAGTGCACGCCATTCACGAAGTGAAAGCTGGTAAATTCCGTAGAATCGTGGTAATACCGTCGCAGAGCGCAAAAAACCCGCTTGGTGCTTTGCCTGGCGGAGAAGAAAAGAAGATTGAGCCGATTGTATCTTTCTGCAAGGATGCAATTGAAAATTATCTTGAATCTTTACCGGAGTTTCAGCGCAAGCGCAAGGAGCTTAGAAGATTTGGTGACGTCAATCGTGAATACGAGGATGACGAGCCCCAGTCCTATAAGGAAAAGCCGCGAAAGAAAAAAGATTCCAAAGTCGACTTTTACCCTAGTAAAGAAGACAAAAAGGAGATGCGCGGTGATTCTGAGAATAAAGTTTCATACAATCAGTATCTGGCAAGGGAACGCGACGCGATATTTGAACGCTACTTTACCTGTATTCCGTACGAGATGGCTCAGGGCCGTACGTTTGATGACGCAATCGTGATTCTGGATGAGTTTCAGCGTGTGCAGGTGGACGACGCCCGCACATTAATAACACGACCCGGAAAAGGGTCAAAGCTCATTGTGAGCGGAGACTTAAAGCAAATCCGCGATTCCACGCCGGAAAAACGTTTTAAAAACGGATTGAACTTCACTTCTGTATCGTACTACGACGAGCCGAGCGCAGCATTTGTACATCTTACGCAGAATATGCGTGGTGGTATCGCTGCTACGGCCGTTAAAAATCAGGAAAAAGCATGTAGGCATCTTGGCATCATGTTTTAATTACCTCCTTTGGTTTGGCACCCCGCTTTTACAGCGGGGTGTTTTTATGGTATAATATTTTTATGAAATTAATCGTCGGCCTGGGAAATCCAGGGAATCAGTATAACTTCACGAGGCATAACTCTGGGTTTCTCGCGCTTGATTTTTTGTTTAAAAAAAATAGGCTGGAGTGGGAGAAAAAACCAAAGTTTGGCGCGATTTATCAGAGAGTACGCGGCAAAGAAGCGCGCTTGGAATTACCGAATCTAGATGATGTGATTTTCCTAAAACCGCAGGATTTTTACAATGAAAGCGGCCGTGCAGTGCGTGAATTTATGAGATTTTATAAGATACCGACCTCTGATATTTTGGTAGTTTGCGATGATTTTAATCTGGAATTTGGTAAAACTAGGTATCGTGCGAACGGCTCCGCCGGCGGAAATAACGGTTTGAAATCTATCATTTCTACGCTTGGCACGGAAGATTTTGCCAGACTTCGTATTGGCACAGGGAATGATGAGCTTCGCCGCAAGATGGGGGATGTGGACTTTGTACTATCTAAATACACACCAGAAGAAAAAGAAAAACTACCAGAAGTTTTAAACGAAGTAATTAGTAAAATAAATGAATCTTTTTAATTGCCTTGTTGTGGCGTATTGGCTACTACAATGAAATTGATTTTGTTGGTGTAATCACCAGCTGGTTGGGCAGTGGATGCTTTAGCGTTGATTTTGAACTGTAGTTGGTCACTAGATGGAGC
>JAZNDC010000017.1:0-13081 GCA_045587885.1 Candidatus Nanosyncoccus sp.
AAAAGGGTTTTAAAAAAATTTTTTAGAGCATTTCTTTAAAAACGCTCCTAATTATGTCTTGCCCTTTTTCAACTTTCCCTCTCGGGATAATGGCGCCAGGTCTAATGCATTCGTCTGCAGCGCCAAGCAAGTTGCACAGCCCAAAGGATTTTAACGCCGCTTCGTTGCCAAAAACCTTTGACACCTCGTCGATGAACTTCTTCTCCGACTTGGCGGCTTTTGCTTTGCCATTGGTCCACTCATAATACTTCATGTGACCATAGCAAGTAGCTACCCAAAGCTGTTTGTCAGCTTCAGGAACGCCTTTCCAGTGCTTTGTCCAGCGCCCGACCAAGAGAGTACTCAAGTACTCATGGTCAGCAAACCAGATTTCGCTATTGGGATTAGTCTCTGCGGCGTATTTTTTGCCTGCATCGTGGAATACCCCTAGCGCAGCTGCCATTTCGGCGCGAAGTCCAGCAGCAGCTAAGTTGTAAGTAACAATCGCTGCGTGCTCCTTTAGTGTCTCATGATGCCAGTAGGATGTCTGGTCTCCCAGATGTCCGCGGCAAAGTGACGGATATTTGGCTCTGTCACTATACGGCTCTTCCATTAACGGAAAAGTGTATAAACCTGCCTCATCCGGCTCGCCGTAGACAACTTTGATTAACTCGTCTGGCTCCTGGAGGAAGTCATAAACCTCTTCGAGGCTGTTAAACCTCTTATTGGTTACTTCCATCAGCTGATCGGGATTTGCGGGGTAAAACTTTTCCCCATCTTCTTCGATCATCTGGCAAATGAGAAAAAAATTTGAAGGTACGGTAATTCCATTCATTTACATCACACCCCTTTCTAAACATGGAATTAATCTGTATATTATACAACAAAATCGCAATTTTGTAAAGGGATAAAAAAGGCGGGCCCGGGGGTCCGCCTAAAAACAGATTTTGCTAGAAGGATTTTGGCTTGGGGCCATACCTTCAATGCGCATCCACTTTGCAGTGCTTGCGTCTGTTCCCTATCACATCCCTGTGGTTAGAAACAGAATTGTCTTGTTGTTGTTGAGCCATAGACGCTCGTCCATAGATCTCGTATTTTCAGATGGCTGGCCGGCCACCCTAATCATACTCCTCTACTTAGAGCTTGCATGCCTACGCGCACTTTTGTCGGAAACCTCGTGAGAGGACCAGTACGCGAACCGAGTCGAACATGACCGGCGGGAGCCCCGCCACCAACCGAAGTTGGAGATGCTTACGCAACTAATATCATCAGATATTTGATCATATTCTTGTACGAGGTCTCCTCGTTTGCCACCCGGTACCACTTGCCTCCTGCCCAACGGCAGGCTCCTGAGGCATCCCTCACACATCTGTGCTTTGGGTCAGGATCAAACTTTGGGGAACATCCCTAAGACTTTGGGTCTTAAGAATTGCGACGCCATGCAGTATGCCGAGTGGGTTTGCGGCCCAATCTCATCACTACCTTCTCTCTTGAATAGCTCCACTCGGAACTACCAAGCCGTCACCGTGTCCCTGCTTTTAGGCTTGTGTGCTGTACAACATAAGAGCTCCTTACTGTCGGAACCTTCCAAGATAACCATACTACACAGATTTTACGATCCCCTTTCGGAGTTCGTATGGGGGCTTATTACTAAGTCTCCTCGGTACTCACTATCTTACACGGAGGCAATTCTGCTCTTGATAGTTTTCTCGTTTCTCACTCTGAAAGAGCTTCTGTGTATCCAGCCAAGGCAAGGGTCACATCCCACCTCTACAACTGGTTTAGCAAATTCTGTATTTTTTAAATGTGCGTTATTTTTTCGTAACTGTCATCATTGTATAATAAACTTGACAAAAAGTAAAATTTGTTAAAACATTACTATTTTGTACAGAGGTAAAAAGTCGATATTTTTGTAAAACTAACTTTTACACATAGACAAAACGAGCATTTTGTGCTATAATAAAAAAATGCGCGTGTTGGGCCCGCTTGGTCCAAAGTACCTAAAAAAGGAGGAAAAACAATGGATGTTCATGAAGGTTTGTTTTTTTCAAGATTTGATTATGGATACGGAAACGAATGGGTTCCGTATATCAAATCAGAAGTTACAACCACAATGATGCTAGTCTGTCTAGTCATTGTTCTGGTTTGGGCGACAACCTTAACCATTCGTATGATTAAGGGAGAAATCATCAAAAGGATCTGGCGTAATACCGCCATCGTATTGATGATCTGCGGGCTCATAATGTCCTTTTTCTCAATGATACTTATTGATAATACCACTTTGCCGACGATCTTTATTCTATCAACCATCGTAGGCGGGATAATCTGCAGTATCGTTGGAGAAATGTTGGACGACGCATACGTAGAGGAGCTCGAACGTAAAGCTCGATGGAAACGTAGGCGACAAATCCGCAAGTATCTAAATAAAAGGGGGAGAAAAAAATGAATGATAAATGGTCCATAGTTGAAGTCGCATATGCGATTCAGTTTTCAGTTTTTTGGCTTACTACAGTAGGCGGAGTAGTGGCTATCATACTAGCCGCTCTAAAAAAGATTAGCTTCCCTCTGTGGGGAGTGTTTCTCATATTTGCTATCGTGGAGATAATACAACTTATATTTCTAGTATTATCCTCCAAGAGTGATGGGCTTGAAGAAATCGAGCCCACCGAATCAGAGGAATACTCCGAAACCTTGACAATGGAAAAAGAGCTAAAAGAGCTCAAAGAGCTTAATGAGCTCAGAAAAAAACAATTATAACTGGGAAGGGGTTCCCCGTTATAATGATCACCTCCTTTCAAAAAGCCCGCTAGCTTTATCGGCGGGCTTTTTTTTGACTAAAAATACTATATATTATATAATAGCAAAATGCACTTTAACAGTTAGGCAAAGGAGGGGTAAAAATGGATTGTAAATCAAAAGAAAACTTTCATTTGGAAGAACTGGTTTCAGATATTGAAAAAACTAATCTTTCCGAGAAAGAACAGATCCTATTTAAGTTCTTTCAAAGAGACACCGAGGATGTCATCATCGAAAGAATGAGAGACCTGTATTACTTTTATGGTCCCAGAAACTATGACGACTGGCTCGACGATGAGATGTGCGCTCGCCAATTCTGGTGCGACGTCAAAGATGCTGCCGAAGAAGACGAGTGGACTCTTAAAATCAAGTTAACGCCTGATGACAGAGAGGCGCTCGAAGACGCTCGTCTTGGCTATGTTGGTAGAGAACTCTTTGCGACTATCGTAACTTGGTTCTTTGACCACGGGTTCATTAGGAGCGATATTACTGAATGGAACTGTAGAGTGTTTCGATTTCTCGATGCCTATCTGATGACTAAAGAGAATGTTGTAATGGATATCTTTCGTCATTATGAAGACATTAGGGATATCAACGAGATTAATGAAGAAGTGATGGTCTATCTCAGAAAGAATATCCCGAGCCGGGTTCTTCGGATTTTGGTGAAAATAATAAATGAGTACACTATTGGCGAGATAGAGCTTAATGAACAGGAAAAGAATCTTGTAGAGCTAGCGAATTATTGCCTAAAGCCTCACGCCGAGAATATTTACAAAATCATTTTTGAAGAAGCCTAACAAAAACCCTCTAGCATGGCTAGCGGGTTTTTTCATGAAAAATCCCCGGCCATAAAAGCCGGGGTATATGTGTGTTGGAGGAAAAACAGAAGTGCTGTTATGTCTATTCTTAGGTCGCTGAAATATTGTTGGTTTCAGACGGTTCGTTCGTCACTACTACCCCAAGAGATAGATCGAATAACGGTATTAATGTACGGAAAAGCAGTATTGTTTGTAGGTGGAACTGCTAAAACCACAAGCTCCGCAAACTAACACACACTCTGTAGTCCCATGTAATTATAACGCAAAAAAGTCCGGCTGTAAAACCGGACTTTTTTTATCTAAGATTATTTAGAATTTCTCTTCTCAATAATCTCTTGAGCTACGTTTGGTGGTACTTCCTCGTAGGCATAGAGCTCCATAGAAGAAGCTGCACGACCTTGGGTCATACCACGAAGATCACCGGTGTAACCAAAGAGGTTTGCGAGTGGACAGAAAGCTTTGATGAGCTTTGCGCCACCGTTGAGGTCTTCCATCTCATCGATGCGGCCACGGCGGGAGTTGATATCACCAATTACGTCACCCATGAATTCTTCTGGGGTGGTAATTTCAAGCTTCATCACAGGCTCAAGGAGCACTGGATTTGCTTTCTTGATACCTTCGCGGGTAGCAAGAGCACCTGCGAGGGTAAAGGCGAGCTCGGAGGAGTCGACATCGTGGTAAGAACCATCATAAAGGGTAGCCTTGATGTCTACTACTGGGTAGCCAGCGATAACACCACCAGCGAGAGTGTCTTCCACACCTTTTTGTACTGGTTTACGGTATTCTTGTGGAACCACACCACCTTTAATCTGGTCGATAAATTCAAAGCCTTTCCCTGGTTCGTTTGGTTCAAACTTAATCCATACGTCACCATATTGACCACGGCCACCAGACTGTTTGATGTGTTTACCTTGTGCTTCGGCAGTACCACGAATGGTTTCACGGTATGCTACTTGTGGAGCACCAGTGTTGGCTTCTACGCCGTGTTCACGCTTCAAACGGTCGATGATGATTTCTAGGTGAAGCTCACCCATACCAGAAATAATGGTCTGACCAGTTTCTTCATCGGTGTGTACGCGGAAGGTTGGGTCTTCTTCAGCCATCTTTGAGAGACCGATACCCATTTTCTCTTGGTCTGCTTTGGTCTTTGGCTCAACAGCAATAGATACTGGAGGATCTGGGAACTCGATAGACTCTAGGTGAATTGGATGTGCTGGGTCACAAATAGTGGTACCAGTGGTTACATTCTTGAGACCTACGACTGCTGCGATATCGCCAGCACCGATTTCAGAAATATCCTTACGGTCATTAGCGTGCATACGTACGAGACGGCCGATACGTTCCTTGTCACCAGTAGAAGCGTTAAGAACGGTATCACCAGATTTGAGCTTACCAGCGTAAACGCGGATGAAGATAAGCTTACCTACGAATGGGTCGGTAGCAATCTTAAATGCGAGAGCGGTAAGAGGCTCTTTGTTGTCGGCTTTGCGAATGATTTGGTCGCCAGACTTTGGATCGGTACCAACGGTTTGACCTTGGTCACGATCAAGTGGAGATGGAAGATAATCAGTCATGAGGTCGAGAACTTTCTCTACAATCACACCACGACCATCACCACCAGTAACTAGGAAGAAGTCACCATCGAGAACGCGCTTACGAAGAGCAGCTTTAAGTTCTTCGGTGGTAATAGAATCTTCACCTTCGGTAAAGAATTTGTCCATAAGAGCTTCATCGGCTTGGACAGCCTCCTCGATAAGCATCGAGCGAGCATTTTTGGCTTTTTCTACCATGTCTGCTGGAATTTCACCAACGGTAAGTTCGTGATCAGCGTAATCTTTGTAAGTGTAAGCCTTCATATCGATAAGGTCTACTACACCGCAGATGTCTTTTTCAAAACCAATTGGAAGGTGGATAGCCACAGCGTTCTTTGAAAGACGTTTGTGGATAGAATCGAGAGATTTGTAGAAATCACCACCGATTTGGTTAATTTTGTTTACGAAACAAATACGTGGCACGCCGTACTTAGTAGCTTGGCGCCATACAGTTTCGGACTGAGCTTCTACACCCATCTTACCATCGAACACCACTACTGCACCATCGAGCACGCGGAGAGAACGCTCCACCTCAGCGGTAAAGTCGATGTGACCCGGGGTATCAATAATGTTGATTTGATGATTTTTCCAGTAAACGGTCACAGCTGCGGAAGTAATAGTGATACCACGTTCCTTTTCCTGCTCCATCCAGTCGGTATCAGCACCACCGGTGCCGCCCTTTACTAGGTCGATTTTGTGTTTGAGACCAGTACGGTAAAGAATCGCCTCGCTGGTCGTAGTCTTACCTGCATCAATGTGCGCAATAATACCAATGTTGCGTAGCATCGAGAGGTCTTTGATTTCGTTAGCCATATGCTCCTTTATTATTATTAATTTATCCTAATTACGAGTTCCACACTCAAAAATAAGGCATATTTTGGTATATTATAACATATATTTCTCTAAAACAAGAAAAAACCCCGAATGAATCGAGGCTTTCTTTTTTTAGGATGACATCGCCACTTTTTCGTGGTTTTTGTGTAATTGCTCAAGCTTCCGGCGGATAAATTTTATGATTTCTTCATACGCTTGTTCCTGCTGCTCTTCAGTCATTCCACTCCATTCTTCAATTACTGTGGGTGGCGTATATAACCCGCCCTTGTAGTAAACCAAGAAATCGGATACCGACATAGAACATTTCTCTTCTATAAGGAAAATTCTCGGTGACAGCTCAGTAGAATTTCTGGCGATATAGCCCGGGATACTAGCGTTCTTTGCCACATATAATATATCCCTGCCCCCATACTCAGCAAGTATACGCTGGATTTCTCCGCGCATAGAGTTTATCATACTTTTATCCAGCGCAATTCTCATTGCAACCACATAAGGTTGTACGCAAAGGTAAACATCTTTTACAAGTGCTTCTTCGACCTCTGCCTTTGCCTTCTTTTTGGATTCTTCAGTGGCTTTGAAAAAGAGCGCTTTCTTGCTCCACGCTTTTTCCTCTCTGAAGTTTCCAAAAACAACGTCTTCTTTTCTACAAGTACTTTTTGCGAACATAGTTAATCCCCCCTTTACAATTTTATTTTTTTCGCAAAAACAGTTACGATTATATCATTATATTTATCAAAAATCAAGAGTTAAATTAGCAACATTCTTATGCTAAAATAATACCAATACTGAGTGGAGGTGGAATGTTTTATCCTAGTCGCCAAGTTTTGGGTGATCAATTAGCTGAGAAATTGCCAGATTATCGCAATAACGATACCGTCATTTTTTGCCTAAAAAAATCCTCTCTCCTCTCTTGTATAGAGCTTGCGGCACGTCTTCACGCCTACATCTATATTTTGCAATATGCCGAGATTGATGATCCGTACGACATCACAAGAAAGCTCGGAGTAATTACTACAGGTGGTGAGTTTATTTGTAATCCGGATATAAACTATCAAGAATTAGAATATATTACGAGTAGTTTCGGCAGCGTCGTAGAAGAACGCAAGCGCACTGCTTTTTCCAAAATCAATGCCGAGTCCAATCTTAATCCAAACTTTGACATGAAAGCATTCAATAACCGCAATATTCTTGTTTTTGCCGATATTCTCAAAAATACCATCGAGGCACAGGTTGCTTTCGAGATGCTGAAACCATACTCACCAACTATTATCCACGGTGCTTTTGGCAATATTACTTCTCCGGTTTCCGACAAATTCCAGATTGAGGCCGGCGGCTGTACGTTTATGGACGTACTAAATTCTACTAATTTCGACGACAACCATTATTTCGATCAGCCAGATCAATATTCCGATGAGGATAAGATTAAGATGGCAAATAATATAAGTATTTATTGGGCAAAATAACCCAGAAAGGAACCAAATGGACACAATTAACAAACTAATGCAGGCAATCGGAACAAAAGTCGTAGGGCAAGAAGAACTGAGGCTCTCAATGGTCGTGGCGCTCATTGCAAACGGCCACGTGCTTCTTGAATCTTTGCCTGGCCTCGCCAAAACTTTGGCCGCTAAGACGCTCGCCGAAGCCACTAATGGCTCGTTCTCTCGTGTACAATGTACTCCAGATCTTTTGCCTTCAGATATTATCGGTACACAAATATATAATTATAGTAATGGTTCATTCGAAACCAAAATTGGTCCTGTCCATGCCAATTTTGTGCTTCTAGATGAGATTAACCGTTCTTCTGCTAAAACTCAATCCGCTATGCTTGAGGCGATGCAAGAACACCAAGTTTCTGTCGGTGGTGTAATGTATAAAATGCCAGACCCATTCATCGTATTGGCCACCGAAAACCCAATTGAACAAGAAGGAACTTATGAACTTCCAGAAGCACAGCTTGATCGTTTCCTTCTCAAAGTCATCGTTCCTTACCCAAAACGCGAAGAAGAGCTAGAAATCCTGAATTACACGTTGTCTGGCAGAACCGTAGCCGATTTGCCAGAAACCGCCAAGGTATCCCTAGAAGAGATCAAGCGCTTGCAACAAGCCGCCCTCCAGGTCGAGGTGGATGATTCAATCAAAAATTACATCATTAATATCATTGCTGCAACTCGCGACCCGAAGTCTATTATTGATCCAGCTCTAGCCAAATATGTAGAATACGGTATTTCCCCACGTGGCGGTATTGCTCTTATGCGCGTGGCTCAAGCACTTGCGCTTATCCATGGTCGTGATTATGTCACTCCAGACGATGTTAAAGAGCTCCGCTATGCAGCACTTCGTCACCGTATTATTCTCAACTTCGAGGCTGCTGCCGACGAAGTTCACGAAGAAGCAATTATCGACGCCATCTTCTCTAAGATTACGACTCCATAATTTAATTATACCACAAATTATTAAAATAGTCAAATTTTAAGAGGGAAAATGCCAAATAGATTAGCCAAAATTCAAAAGAAGATGAGCATCTACGCCAAGCGTCGCGTTCGCAATGTGCTCACCGGCAATTACGGCTCTGTATTCAAAGGCCGTAGTATGGATTTTGATGATCTACGCGTATATGAGTTTGGCGACGATGTAAAAGATATAGATTGGAAAGCTTCTGCTCGCTCCAAAACCCCAATGATCCGACGCTATATTGCGGTGCGCAAACACAATATTATGATTGTGGCGGATTCTGGTCGTGGCATGGCGGCGCTTGCCCCGTCTGGTGAAAAAAAATCAGAGCTTGCAGATTTTGCTGCAGGGGTGATAGCGTATATTGCACAAAAAAATGGAGATCTTGTCGGTATGGCTTTTGGTAATGGGACGGGCAATACCAGGTTCCCTCTCAGAGAAAAAGAATCTCACATAGAGAATTTTCTTAATAAATACCAAAAATCAATTACGCCGGAAAACAGCAATTCAGACATTAATGCGTTGCTTAGTTATGTTTCAAAGAATTTCCGTGAGCGAATGTTTTTGTTTGTTATTACTGATGTTCACGGAGCGTTGCAAATATCCGAAGATTTGCTTCGCCGCCTTCGCGTGCGTCACGAAATTATGGTAATAATGATAGAAGACATTAGCTTTACTGATGCAAAATACAAAAATGATGCCGCTGTAGATATTACCGATAATACTTCCCTTCCTCGCTTTATGCGTGCCAACCGTAAATTGCAAAAAGCCGAAGCGGCGCTTCGCGAAAACAGTCTAAAAAATGCTTCGCAGAGATTAAAGAGACTGGGTATAATGAACAGTCATATTTATGACACAGATCATGCCATCCCAGAGATTTTTAAGATGTTGGAGGAACAAAAGCATGTCCGCTGATCCAAAACTAATACACGATCTAGCTAGTTACAATGCTGTTTGGTCTGTTTTGGCCATCCTGCTGCTGGTACTGGTTTTTGTTATATATTTCCTGATATTCTTCTTCACACGTAAAAAAGAAATCAAAACTATCGCTCATCTTCCAGCTACCGAACCAGTGATAATAGACATGAATGCTATTCGTGCCAAATATTTAGCTATGGTAGCAGAAGTCGTGGCGAAATTTGATGCCAAAAAAATCAAAGCCTCCGAGGCTCACCAAGAGTTAAGTCTTGTCGTGCGTAGGTTTTATGCTGAAGCATACAAGTTTAAAGCAGAGTTCTTGACTCTTTCGGACTTGAAGAAAACCAATAAGAAACCACTCACAGACGCCATTGAAAAATACTATCCAGATGAGTTTGACCTTCTAGAAAAAGGCTCTGTTGCCGATGCTGCCGAGATTGCTCGCCGTCTCATTAATTTTGAGGAGACGAAAAATGCTTAATGCTTGGATGTTGTTGGTTGGGTTAGTCGGCGTCATTGCGATGCTAATCATTGCGTTTACTAGGGCAAAGAGTTTAAAAAAGAAATCGACCAAAAAGTCATTTAAACCATACGCAAACACTGCTGAGATCAGAAATCTACCAGAATATAAAAGCGCCAAGAAAAAATATCATTTCGTAATTATTGGAGTAATTGCGGCGTTATTCATTTCAATTGTATCTACAGTAATTATTGCTGCACGACCAGTGTCGGTAGATATTGCAAAACCAGATTATGAAAACCGCGACATCATGTTTTGTTTAGATGTGAGTGGCTCCATGACCGCTTATATTAAAGACATGCTTCTCTATTATGCGAACTCAATCGTGCCGAAATTACAAGGGCAACGTCTCGGGTTTACCATTTTCGACCATACCTATTTGCTTTTGTCGCCGATGACGGATGATTATGAAATTTTTTCAGATTTGCTAAAAAATGTTGCGGCTAATACATCAGATTACCTTTATGCTCTATATAGCATGGCTGGTGGTGCTTCTTCAGAAATTGGGTTTGGGCTTACGGGATGTGTTAATAATTTTGACAGACTAGAAGAAGAAAGGTCCAGAGACATAATTTTAATTACAGACAACTATGGGCCGGAAAATCCAATCGTTACTCTTACAGCTGCTGGTAATTTCGCTAAACGCCATGGCATTGTAATATATGGCGTCTCAACCTCTGATAGTCGTAGTCAACAAGAAATAGATAACATAAAAGAAGGTGATTATGAAAACGCATCAAACAAAGAGTTTCGTGAGGTTGCTTTGGCGACTGGTGGTTCGTATTATGCACTATCAAGATGGAGCACGGAAGGAGAAAAATCCAAGGAGATTGCTAATCGTATCATGGAGCAATCGGCTGCACGCTATGAGGGTGTAGATACTTTAGTCCATACGGATGTCCCATTAGTCCCAACTATTATTGCCACGATTAGTTTAGCTGTGTTTATATATTTGATTTGGAGGTTAGGACTATGAAAAAACTATTAAAGAATGCTTCTTTCTGGCGAAGGCTCTTCATAGTTGCGTTGCTTGCAGTCATCTTTATTCGTCCAACTTTTAATACTAATTCGGCCAAGCGAGAAACAACCAACCTTAATGTTTGGTTTGTTATAGATTCTACGAATTCGATGGTCGTAAAAGACGTTGACAATGGGAATACTCGTCGCTATGAAAAAGTTCAATCAGACGTGGAAGAAATCGTAAAAGCTGTCCCTGGCGCAAGATATAGCCTGATCATACAAGATTATGCTTCTTTTACGGCAGCACCTCTCTCTACGGATGCAAATAGTATCGTTGCTTCAAAGTCATACATTGTGCCAAAAAGCTCATTCTACGCTCAGCCAACTACGCTTTCGGATTTGTTGTCATACGCTAGTAACGCTATCGTTAAAAGTATGGCTAAATACAAAGACCGTGTTAATGTGATGGTGTTTATGAGCGATGGTGAAAATATATCTGGTTCGAATTATACTCAGCAGCCGGAACTAAAAGGACTATTGAAAGGAGCAGCGGTTCTTGGTTACGGCTCAACTAGTGGTGGAAAAGTAAATGAGGTATATAATACGTATAGCATAGAAGAAAAAGGTCTTATTAACGAAGATGAATGCGAATACTTTTATTCTAAATATGAAAAAATTGGGCTATCGAAGGATTCCGACAACTGTATTATCTCAAAAATTGACGAGACATCGCTAAAGGAGCTAGCTTCATCTCTTTCAGGAGAATACTACCATCGCGAAAATGGTAGTGTCCCAGCCGAAATTGCCGAAGGCTTCAAAAGAATCGCTTCCGCTACGGTTGATGAAGAATCAGAAACGTCTGCAAAAGGACAAATCTATTGGATTTTCGCAATTATACTTCTGGTGTTGTTGCTTTGGGAAAGCGAGGAATTCATAGTTAACTTGCTACTAGAAAAGGAGAATAAAAATGCTTAACCTAGACCCTGCTCTGCTAGATCAAGACAAAATTCGTCTTCATCGTAGAAAAATCCTACTAATCATTTCTATTTTGCCAGCAACTATTCTTATTCTGGTAGCTCTATTTCTCGGCCGCACCGGCATTTACAACCTATTCCTTTCTATAGATACTGGGAACAAATTATATTCAACTTCAAAATCGTTTAACGGGTTTCAAAAAGTTGGTAACATAATAGAACCATATCTAGCATATTATAATAGTGGGATTTTTACGCTTTATGATGCAAAAACTGAAGACGATTTAGTCTCAGCTGAATTAGAATTTAGAGAAAGCTTGAAGAATAATCCTCCGCAAGAAATGCTTTGCCATATAATTGTGAACTTGTCGTATTCGATTGAGCTCCAAGCAGATCTCAAAGTTTCAAACAAACTATATGACGAGTCATTGGCATTATACAACCGTGCCGACGGTATATTATATGAAAACAATTGTGCCAGCAAAGAATCATCTGACAAAAAAGGCTCTGACAAAAAAGCCGAAAGTGCAAAAGAGCGTATTGCAGACAAACGACGCAAAGTAATTGCTGCCGCAAATAACGAAACTGATGAGGGTGGTGAGAATGGTAACAATCAGCAACAAATCGATGAAAAAACTTTGAACCAGGTTAGAGAAAAAAGCAATAGCGATAGTCAAAATGCTGGTTCTTACATCAGAGGCATGAGTAGCTTCAAAAACCAGTACAGCAAAAACTACGACGTTCCTGGAATATAATTAGTAGCAATTAGACTAAGCAAGTTTCTTTTTCAAGATTTCTTGTACGGCAGACGGGTTTGCTTTGCCGTGGGATTCTTTCATCACTTGGCCGACGAGGAAGCCAATAACCTTCATTTCCCCGTTCTTATAATCTTCTTGAGCCTTCTTGGTTTCTGGTTTGGCCAGAACTGTATCTACAATAGCTTCAAGTGCACCAAGGTCATTTTCTTGAATAAGACCAAGTTCCTTGGCGATATTTTTAGCGCCGCGACCTTTCATTTGTGGATCAAAGAGCCGGAGGAATACTTCCTTGGTGGCAGTAGAGCTAAGCTCTTTCTTGTCGTTCATTTCGCAGAGTTCGGATAGTTCCATGGCAGTAGGCAAATCGTTTAGATACTCTGCGGACTTTTCTTCAGCAAGAAGTACAGACGCAAACAAGTTTGAAAGGAGCTTGACGGAAGAAGTAGACTGCTCGTTGGAGGGAGTAAAGCTTGGGCTTGCG
>JAZNDC010000018.1:0-28834 GCA_045587885.1 Candidatus Nanosyncoccus sp.
AATTATTGCCGTATCCGAAGCTACAAAACGAATCATTCACGAAAAATACAACATTCCTCTTAGCAAAATCGACGTTATTTATAATTCCCTAGACGAAGATTACGAAAAATCCGACTATCACTTTGAAGATAACACTTACAAATATGTTTCTGCCCTCAAGACAGCCGGTTGGACAGTTGTATCGACGGTTGGTCGTTTTACTGTACAAAAGGGGCTCTGGCATTTAATGCAATCAGCAGCTATGGCTATCCGCAAAAATCCAAAATTGCTGTTTATTTTCGCCGGAGATGGCGAAGAGCGGAACGAACTTATCTCGATGGCAGCGGATCTTGGTATTTCAAAAAATGTCATCTTTACCGGCTTCATCCGTGGCAAAAAACTCCGCGATATTTATTCTATTTCCGACATTTTTGTCATGAGTTCGGTATCAGAACCGTTCGGGCTTACCGCACTTGAAGCCGCACATCACGGCGACGTCCTTATTCTCACTAAGCAGTCAGGCGTATCAGAGATCATTTGGTCTGCTATGAAATATGATTATTGGGACGAACGAAAACTCGCCGACCAAATTCTAGCCATTGCCAAAAACCCAGTTCTAAAAGAGTCATTAAGAGATAATGTTAAAAATGAATATAACAAAATTTCATGGCAGCAAGTTGCTAAAAAATGTTTGAAGGTTTATAATAAAAGCATAAACAAAAATAGGAGACAATAATTTTGCGCGCGATCTGTTTGTATTTACATATACATCAGCCAATTCGCTACCGCGAGTACTCCATTTTTGACGTCTCAAACAACTCAGATTATTTCAACGACGATTGGAATAGCAAACAAAGCAACGAACGTATTTTTAAAAAAGTAGCCACAAAAAGCTACCATCCCATGCTTGACTTAATCGAAAAAAATATCAAAAAATACTCTGAATTCAAGCTATCATTATCAATCACTGGTACCTGGCTCGAGCAAGCCGAAAAATGGGACTACGCATTAATTGAACAAATCAAAAGATTAGTTTCTACTGGCCAGGTCGAAATAGTTGGCGAAACTTATTATCATTCCCTAGCCTTTTTCTATAATCAAGAAGAGTTTGAATCTCAAGTAAAAATGCACGACGAAAAAATCTTCGAATTATTCGGCGTTCATCCAAAAGTGTTCCGTAATACTGAGCTCGCCTACAACGACAACCTTGCCAAATGGGCCGATGAAAACGGCTACAAAGGTATCCTTGCCGAGGGTTGGGATAGAATCCTTGGCTGGCGCAGTCCAAACTTTGTCTATCGCCCAGTCGGCTGTAAAAACATCAAATTACTACTCAAAAATTACCGCTTATCCGATGATATTGCTTTTCGTTTTTCCAATCGCAGCTGGTCCGAATGGCCACTTACTGTGCCAAAATATATGAACTGGCTCGATATGGACTGTCTCCGCGGCAATCTTATCAATCTATTTATGGACTTTGAGACTTTTGGTGAACACCAATGGAAAGACACTGGTATTTTTGACTTTATGGATCATCTAATTCCAAAATGGCTCGGCGAATACGAAAATAAATTCGTTACCGTCTCCGAAGCATGCGATTTATCAGAGCCAGCAGACGAAATATCAATGCCAGAGACTGTCACCTGGGCTGATATGGAACGCGACCTCTCTGCTTGGCTCTCTAATTCAATGCAAAGCTCTGCTATGAATGATTTATACTCTATGCGAGATTATATCCTAGCTACAAATGACGATAGATTAATATCCGATTGGCGCAAAATGACCACATCAGACCATCCATATGCTATGTGTACCAAATATTGGAATGACGGCGACGTCCATGCTTACTTCTCTGCCTATTCATCGCCATACGAAGGTTTTATGTATTTTATGAACGTCCTTCGCGACATAGAATATAGACTGAGCATTAAAAAATAGCCCCCAAAGGGCTATTTTTAACGTTTCTTCTCTTTGACTTCGTTGCGGCCAAGATTCTTCTTGGTTTCAGTGAAAACAACGTGTTTTCTAAGAACTGGATCATACTTTTTAAGAGACAATTTGTCTGGAGTATTCATCGTGTTTTTCTTAGTGTAGTAAGCACGAACACCAGATTCCTCAGATACAAGGCCAACGAGCTTTCTCTTAGTATTATTCTTCTTTGCCATAATTCTCACTATTTTACCACAGATAAACAAAAATGGCAAGACTAAATAGCGAGCCTTGCCATCATGCGGGAAATACTATAATGAATCAATGCCCCATAAAAGACTGAACTCTACCGACGTCGCCACCAACACGATGTCCCGCTTGGACGATTTCAAGGATTTTTTGATACGCTTCAGCGTATCCAGTGTTAGTAGGCTGGTAAACCCAAGACATTCCCATCGATTCATCACGAATAACGATTTCTCCCACATTTATCACCCCCTTTCTCTAAAGTTCTATCAAAAATATAGTTTCGTCGATGATCTTCGCTATTTTACTACTATTTATTATTTTTTGCAAGCAAAAGCTCAATGAACTTCTTGATGTCTTTTATACCTTTGTTTGAATCGGCCGGAATCATCACTTCTTCATCATTGATAAATTTAAGAGTAGAAATCTGATAATAGACTGCGCGCATTATATCAAGGAGCGATTGTTCATCAGCATCAGTAAACTCATACACTTTGTCGTATACTTCGCCTTCTTTATCAGGAATCACGAACAATATATGCGCCTTTGTGACTTTATACTTAGAATATTTAGCAGAATTATTAAGAAGAAGCTTATAGAAGCCCAACTGGAGCATATATTTATATAAGGTAGCATGCGAAGACCATTTTTCTTTATGATAACCAGAAGTTTTATAGTCATAAACCTCTATTTCCTTTGTATCTTCATTGATAGTGATATGGTCAATCACACCAGTCACAGGAATTCCGTCGATTATTAGATGATCTGGGCCAAGATTAACTTCGGCTTTACCTTGATGCAAAATATCATGGAATTGCTTTAATGAGACCATAAGATCAGCTGGGCCTTTGTCACGTAGTCTTGCTTTAGTTTCCACAGACAAGTCTTTTTTATCCAGTTCGGACAAGAAGAATTCCAAAGCTTCTTCATCCGACAGATTATCATTAGTAACTTTTTCAAAAGTGGCATGAATAAGCGTACCAAAAGCCATCGCATCGCTCTGCATATCTACAGGTGCAATCAAAATACGATTCTCGAAGAAATCTTGTGGTCCAGCATAACAAATATCAATAAAAGACGTCAAAGACGAAGCAGACATTCGGTAATTATCAACGCGCTCCTTATAAATAGACATCAGATCAGGGGAGGCGTTAATATACGGCACCATCCAAGTGTGGATATTATTTTCGGCAGTTTTAACTGCGCTTATTTCGTACATAGTTTCAGCAACACCAGACGGAATCAGCGGCGAAATAAGTTTCTCGCCATCTTCGTATTCTTCAAGATATTCTAGCCTCTCTGGAGATTTATTAGCAAAATCATGCTTTGAATTAGTAATGTATAGATATTTTTTGGCACGAGTTAATGCCACATATAACACGCGTAGTCTTTCGCTATCACTGATACCAGTATGGCGGATATGAGTAAGATTGCTCGGAAGAGTAAGGAGGTTATTATTACCTTTTCCTCTACCCCAGGCACTATGGTCACAAGAGATAATGAATACATAGTCAAATTCTAGACCTTTAGCGCCATGCGCAGTTAATACTTGTACAGCCTCATCAGCCTCCTTGTATGGGCTAATTACATTAAGACCCATTTCCGCCTCGGTGAAATCATCAATCGTATTAATTAAGTCCGCCAAGCGAAGTGGCTTTTCACCAAAATGCTTATGAAGCTTTCCACGAAGAGAGGCTAAGTTTTCGTATAAAGTAAATGTAGCGTAATCTTTTTCTGAAGCGTAATAAGACAAGAATGGTGAACGGTAACCTTCTAGTTCCGTTGTGCCCACTACATAATCCAAAAACACTTCAAGCGGCTCATTAAATGACCTTGCAATCAAATTTGCAAAGAAATTCATTACTGCTTTAATATCCTCATTGTCAGAAGCAGCAAAAGTTTCAAACACAGATGTCTTGCTATATTTAGCCGCACCAGATAGTTTAATTACTTCCATAATAGGGAGTTTAAAGAATGGATACGACATGATTTCAAGCAAAGAAACATCAACACGTTTTTCATTTGCACATTCATAGATAAAACGACAAATGGTAAAAATTTGATGCATCCTCTCATCTTGCAAAAGATCGTTTTGCTTTTCATAGGCAATCTTGATCTCCGGATGTTGATTTAAAAATGGCAAGAGTGGCTCAAAATATTTGCGTTTTTGAGAAATAATAGCAATTTCATTTTGATTCACGCCGTTTTTTACAAGTTCAGCAATTTTTGTAGCCACATAGTCATATTCCATGTCGGAGCTCAAAAACTCTAAGCGGTGGATGCCCGTAGACTGAAGCGGTTCACGATGAGCAGTTAATTCTTTGTCGGCGTATCTATCTGGAGCCTGCTGAATGACTTGGCGAGAAAAATCAAGAATTTCTTGAGTACTACGATAGTTCTCGGTCAATGCAATCACGTGTGCATCATAATGTTCTTGGAAAGAAGCAAAATTAGATGCCAGCGCACCCTGGAATTCAAAAATCGCCTGGTCATCATCACCTACCGCCATAATTACGGGTTTTTCATAATCGGTAATTGCCTCAATAATGGACAGTTGCGACGGATTTGTATCCTGAAACTCATCAAGCATAATAAATTGGTAGCATTCAGAGAGTGTCAAACGAAAACCTTTATCAGTTTTGAGGATCCTTACCGCTTCTTGAATCATATCATCAAAATCAAATAGCCCGTCCTTTTTTAGCCGCTCCTCATATTTTGCCATCACCTTTGCCAGGCTAGCAAGTTTTTTGTTTGCGACAGAATCTTTAAGGCGATAATTATCGTCACTCGTTTTTACGAAATAAGCATCACGCCAGTCAGACAAAGGTTTTATACTCTCAGAAGATTCAGCCTCTATAATAGCTCTTTTCATCGCATCAGCCACAGGAACAATATTGCGATGAACGGAAGTATTATTTGGTAGCTCTATTGTTGGCTTCTTTTCGGCATAATCCTTCAAAATATCATATATTGGTTTATATGCGTTTTCGTAAGATGCCTTAAACTGGCGAGGTACCACATTTTTAAGAAGTGGCGAAATAGCTTTAGAGAGCACCCCTGAATCATCGGTGTTAATCTTTGCAATATTTGCAAGGTCTTCAGAGGCCAGATTTGCGCCTTTAGCTGAAGAAATGACCGAAATAATATCTTTAATTTGGTCGCCATGTAAAATATCAGTACCAGGAAGCCCGTCACGGATTTCTTTAACAATCTTAAATTTTGCGACATCATCGATTGGGCTATCAATCAAACGGTTATATTCGTCCGAATAGTTTTTATATTGAGCCAAAATTTCTGAACCAAATGAATGATAAGTAGACACATTAACTTTCAAGCCATCTTTTCCAACAATCTTCTTCAAACGTTCGCGCATGTTTTTGGCGCCATTATCAGTAAACGTCACACACAAAATATTATTTGGAGATGTATCAGTATTTTTTAGAATATAGGCTACCTTTTCAGAAAGAAGTTGGGTTTTACCAGTTCCAGGACCAGCCAAAACCAAGAGTGGCCCATCTAGATATTCTACCGCTTCTTTTTGTTTAGGGTTTAAGCCCATTCATTGCTCCTTTTGATTAAATCTAATAATTTTGTTGCTGTTTCTGGTACTTTAATGCCACCATTTTTTATCTTAGTAAGTGCAGATAAGCCCTCGACTGTTTTTTCTGGCTCGGCTTTTGGATTTTTACGTAGAATCTGCCCAAATTCATAGTTACGAGAAGGATAATTACAGGTAAGTTTTAGGTCTCCCTTGCCGCAGACTAGTTGGATCGTCTCTGCATTAGCGCCATTTTCAGAAAGAACCAGAGCCATTTCTTTTGCAGTCTCGAGTAGATATTTTGCGTGTTCAGAAGAACCGGCTTTAAGCCCAAGAAGCCCACAATACAGAGCATATACATTTTTGAGTGCTCCGCACATCAAAACACCTTTTTTGTCCTCAGTATAATCAAAGGAAAGATAGTCAGTGGTAAACAAATCAACAACTCTTTGGTCAGTAGCTGTCAGTATAGTCTTTTTATGCGCTTTAATATCATCAGCAAAACCAGGCCCAGACAGTATCATATAATCTTTAAAATCATCGAATACCTCATCAGACAAAATGCCTTTAGTGGCCACAATTAACGGAATATCATGTGGCACGTTCGGTAAAACATAGGGTGCTGCTTTCGATGGTACTGCAAGCACAACCATATCAGCTCCAGCCACAGTTTCTCTTAAAGTATCACCTGTGTGACGTGAATCATAATAATCGACATCATTTCCTTTTTCGGCCAAAATACCGCCTAGCGCAGTGCCAAAAGCGCCGGCGCCCAAAATTGCTATTTTCATACTACCAGTTTTCCTTTTTTCCGTTTTAGGATACGACTAACTATCAAAGCAATAATAGAGCAAACAGTGACAAAGACTAGGAGCATAAACCAAATTGGGCAGACAAACATAAGATGACTTGAGACATTACTTTCGCCAAGATATTTAACAGTCTGAGTCACTTCATATACGCCTAGCGGTGAAATATCTTGAATGCTTTTTTGAAAATATCTTGTAGTACCGGGCATTATCTCTTCATTGATACCACCAGATTCACCATTTTTTGGGTAAACAACTTCACCTGTTAGCACGTTTTTAATTTTTAGATAAATATTCGCAGGCTCATGCGAGTTTCCACCATTTTTAAGCATCACTTCGGTATTAGCAGGTAAGCCCGTCACAAACCCAGGAAATGAATTTTGAATAATCTCCCCATCTCGTATTATTTCGCCATCAATCTTTGCATAGATAAGGCTTGCAATACTGTACACATTTTGCACACCAAAACTCTCAGTCATTTCTTCTTTTATATCTTTACCAATTTGGATTGCAGCATACTGACCACCGCCAGGAGCGTCAATAGGAACTGTAATAGTATATTCAATATGTGCTTTGCCATTTGGAGCTATAGTCCCAGTTGGGTTTTTGACACTTATCCAATTAACGATTTCCGTATTCTGTGTCAAAGAAGCAAAATCGGCATCATAATTATTACCAATAACACCATAAGGCATTATTTCTACCTTATAATCAAAATCAGATTTAGAATCCTGAGGGTTCGAAACTAAAATATCCCCTTCGTAAACATCACCGGGTTTCAACTCAATAGCATTACTCATTGGCGTCACGGTAAAAGCGCCGTCCATAGTCCTCCTATTCTATAGATAATATTTTACCAGTTCCGTATTCTAGCTTCAAGAGTCTTTGGTTTTTTGAACCACGAAAACGCAATGATAAATCTCTTTGACTCAAGATAAATGGTCCATCTATTATAGCATCTAGAGACTTCAAGAATTCCCATGGCTCGCCACCAAATTCTTTGATTACCTCATAGGTAAAACCAGAAAAACTCCAAACATCCCAACCAAGTTCCGTGCGGACAAAATCGGCTATTTGTTTACAAGCTTTTGGTTGAATGAAAGGTTCACCGCCACAAAACGTGAGGCCAGTTTGTCCAGGAAGTTTGGATAATTCTTCACAGATTTCGTCAATCTTTACAAGCATGCCAGCCCCATAATCCCATGTTTCTGGGTTTTGACAGCCTTCGCAATGGTTTGGACAGCCCTGTGTCCAAACAATTGCTCTAAGACCGTCACCATTTACAATAGTGTCATGTTCGATTGGGCCAGAAATACGAATATAACCATCGGGCACTTCTTCTTGCTTTGCAATCGTGCCGAGGAGGTATTTGTGCAAATCGAATCCGGACATCTATTATTTCCCTTTTGCACAACTACAAACCTTTTCAAAAGGCACGTCACCCTCTAGGCGACCACAATGTGGACATCTGTCGCCACGGATAATACCGGAGAAGCCACAAACTGGGTCACGATCTACTGGATGGTTTACAGAACCATAGCCAATGCCTTCGTCATGCATCTTGCGAATTACAGACTCAAATGCGGCAATGTTTTGAGAAGGATCGCCATCGAGCTCAATGTAAGTAATATGGCCAGCGTTACAGAGATTGTGGTATGGTGCCTCAATTTCGATTTTGCGGAAAGCAGAGATTGGGTAGTATACAGGTACATGGAATGAGTTAGTATAGAACTCACGGTCTGTTACACCCGGGATCACGCCAAATTCTTTCTTATCAATCTTAGTGAAGCGACCCGCAATACCTTCGGCTGGAGTGGCAAGAAGTGAGAAGTTTAGTTTGTACTTCTTACAGTAACTATCGCATTTTTCACGCATATGAGTGACGATATCAAGACCAAGTTCACGCGCCTCTTCATCTTCGCCATGATGCTTACCAGTCATAGCAACAAGTGTTTCGGCGAGGCCAATAAAGCCAATAGAAAGGGTACCGTGTTTGATTACGTCGCGAAGCGTATCGTTTGGCCCAAGTTTTTCAGAACCCATCCAGTTACCTTGACCCATCAGGAATGGGAAGTTGCGAACGTGTTGGTTTGCTTGGAACTCAAAGCGTTCCAAGAGCTCATCTTTCACTAGGTCTAGTTTTTCATCAAGCTCTTTGTAAAACCCATCCCAGTCTGCCTCTTTGAGTGCACCAGTACAGATACCATGCTTGATACCAATACGGACCAAGTTAATTGTAGTAAATGAACAGTTACCACGGCCAGTTACGATACCATCAGATTCCGGAAAGACAGAAGCAAATACACGCGTACGGCAACCCATGGTTGCAATCTCAGTGCGATAGTCGCCCTTCTTGTAATATTTGAGGTTGTATGGAGCATCGATAAAACAGAAATTTGGGAAAAGGCGTTTTGCAGATACTTCCATAGATTTCTTAAAGATATCGTAGTTTGGATCTTTTGGATTATAATTGATACCCTCCTTGACCTTAAGAATTGAAATTGGGAAGATAGGAGTCTCACCTTTACCAAGGCCATTCTCGGTGGCCTGAAGAAGGTCCAAAGAAACAAGGCGTCCGGCTGGAGTAGTATCAGTACCAAAGTTGATAGAAGTAAACGGCACCTGCGCACCAGCGCGAGAGTGCATAGTGTTAAGGTTATGAACGAACCCTTCCATAGCCTGAAGAGTCTCATTCTCGACATCTTCAGTAGAAGCATCAATCACTTCCTGTGGCCATTTTGCTTTAGCAAGCTTTTTATCGTCACCATATTCATAAGAATCTTTAATTTCAAGGTCGAGTTTTTTACCAGTAAATTTATTGTATTTACCGAGATTACGCTTGAGAGCTTTGCGGAAAGATTTGTTTACGCCAGGAGCCATGGCATAGTCAAAGTTTGGAATAGATTGACCACCGTGTTGCTCGTTTTGGTTCGCCTGAAGAAGGATGGCAGCAAGAGCTGCATAAGAGCCAATAGAGTTTGGCGTACGTAGGTGACCATGGCCTGTATTAAAACCGCCATTCTCAAACATCACAAATGGATCACTCTGACAGCAAGTAAGCGTACCAGTAGCATAAAAATCTAAGTCGTGAATATGAATATCGCCATTGTCGTGTGCAGCTGCAATATCGGGGCGAAGAAGTAAAGTCTTAGCAAATACTTTAGAACCCTCAGCGCCAAATTGAAGCATCTTACCCATGGCGGAGTTGCCATCGACGTTTGCGTTAGAACGCTTTACGTCAGAATCTTCGGAAGCATCGGCATGAGAAATAGTGCGATAAATCATCATAAGATCAGACTTAGCATCACGCACCCTAGAACGCTCTTGGCGATAGCGAATGTAGGCTCTAGCAGTCTTTTTATAGCTAGATTCCATCAAAACTTCCTCGACGAGATCCTGAATTTGCTCTACATTTGGCGTACGAGCAGTAATCTTCTCTTCTGCACGCTCAAGTACCTTTTGGGCTAGAGATTCAGCCTTTTTTGCACCAAATTCTTCGGTAGCGAGACCAGCTTTTGCAATAGCTTCGGTAATCTTTTCTGGATCGAATTTTACAATTTTCCCATCCCGCTTTACAATTCTTTTGAACATATGAAATATACCTCCTTAATGTATTTCATTCTCACTGAATTATGTTATTGTATGACCACTACATTTAGTGTCTTATATCAATAATACAACACTAAATATAGCATTACAAGACTTTTATGCTAAAAAAGTAAAAATTACAACAAGACGGCAAAAAATAAAAAATGTGCTAGAATATTTTGAGGTGGTGGCGCACATTAATAAGGAGGTGATGCTATGGAATCTAATACTTTAGAAATGGAATTAAATAGATATACTAAGGCGGAATTAATTGATATAATTATGGACCCAAACTTTGATGACCACGGTGCAAATTTAATCAAAATCTGGTTGATCGAGCAATATACAAAAGAAATTGAACAACTCGCAATCATACCAGCAGAAGCAACCATACCCGAAGCCGTAAATTCCCCTACAAATAATTTTAGTAGAGAGGATTTATTCTATATTAACTATTGCTACTATACTTCAATAGGAAAAGAGGCAACAGATGCGCGAAAAGCATTCCGGAAAAAGCTAATATCAAAAGTAGCTTTATCGAAGTGGGACGAAAGATGTTTCTTGTTTGAGGCAGACGCCGGACAATCTTATAGTAGATGGTGTGTACTTTGGGCTAAAGAAATAGAGAAAAACTTCCAAATACACTTTGGTAAAGATATTAGTAAATGGTTGCCTAGAATAAAACAGAGATTCGAAGAAGACAGATTAAGAGCAGAAAAAGATAGATTCATTTAGCCGCCACCCCAGCGGAGCATAAGCTCCGCTTTTTTTATTTCAAAAATCCGTTGATAATTTTGCTCTCTGCTTCGGCTTGAGTGAGCCCTAAAGTCATTAATTTATCAATTTGCTCTCCGGCAATCTTACCGATAGCAGCCTCATGAATAAGTTCTGCATCGACAGAACGTGCATCGAGAGACGGAATAGCGTTTACCCGTGCTTTATCCATGATAATTGCATCACATTCAGAATGACCACGACATTTATTATCGCCAATTATATTTAATTTGAAATTCTGTTTCGACATATCCTGTGCCACCGCACGAGAAACAATATCAACCGTAGATTCTTTACCCTTTAATTCTACATTTATATCGCTATTAGCAGTTTGGCGCCCATGTGTCATTATTCTTTCGCGGACGATCAATTTAGAATTGTCGCATAGTTCCCCTTTTGTTACGCGTTTTGTGTCATCAACGCCTTTGATCTGCTCTAAATCCATTTCCACTTCACTGCCCTCACCAGCAAACACTTCTGTAGTTGGATTTAAAATCTTGCCACCACGTGCCTGCCCCATTCCATAATGCTTTTCTACATATTTTACCTTTGCATTCTTGCCGACAAAAAACCTATGAATCCCATTATGCACCGAATCCTGGCCACCACAGTTATATATACCGCAACCAGCAATTATGAGTACATCCGAATCATCGCCAATATAAAAATCATTATATACATCTTCTTTGTGACCGGTCTTACTAATAATCACAGGAATGTGTACGCTTTCATTCTTCGTGCCAGGTTTAATCGTTATTTTCAAACCTTTCCCATCCTCACGTGAATCTACATCGATATTCGCAGATGAGTTTCGCCCTACCGCCTTACCATTTACACGAAAATTATAAGCCCCCTCTGGTACAGCATAAAGCCCAGCCACCTCTTTAAGCATTTCGAGCTCAAACTGGTCGAATTCATAGTTGCATTCTATCATAGTATGTCTCCCATTACTTCACTAGGAGTACCGGTTTTCTTAACTTTGCCATTTTCAAGAATAATCACCTCATCAGCTAACTTAATAATACGTTCCTGATGAGAAATAATAACCAAGGTGTTCTCTGGATTATCTTTTCGCATCTTCTTGAATACGCTTGTAAGATCATTAAAACTCCAAAGGTCTATACCAGCCTCCGGTTCATCAAAAATAGTAAATTTAGCTTTACGAGCAAGAACAGAAGCAATTTCGATGCGCTTTATCTCTCCACCAGATAATGCGCCAGTTATTTCACGATTCAAATATTCAGCCGGCTCCAAACCAACCGCCTTCAAATAAGATTCGTCTCCACCAGAAATCTCCAAAAGATCTTTTACGGTAATCCCCTTAATCTTTACAGGCTGCTGAAAAGAAAAAGCCATCCCAGCTTTTGCCCTATCGGTTACGCTCATAGTAGTAATATTCCGACCATCACAAATAATCTCTCCAGAATTTGGCTTATTTAGCCCAATGAGTAGTTTAGCAAGAGTAGACTTTCCGCCGCCGTTTGGTCCAGTTATCACTACAAACTTACCATCAGGAATTTTTAGCGAAAAATCGTCAAAAATCTTCTTCCCACCAGGCACCTTGTAGCTATTTTTCCTCAACTCTATCATTAGGAATAATTATACCATAGTCAAAGGCACCCATCTGTAAAACACATGTTATAATGAAAAAATGAAAAATCTTTTTACTATTGATTTAAAAGACTACAACCCGAATGGAGAAAAATTTTATCGTCCATCTGTTCGCGGCATAATTTTTGACGACAATAACAATATAGCAATGATTTATAGCCAAAAATACCATTATTACAAATTCCCTGGTGGAGGAATGGAAGAAGGTGAAACTCATCTCGAGACATTAGCTAGAGAAATAAAAGAAGAGACAGGTATGACGCTTATACCAGATTCCGCAAAGGAATTCGGCGAAGTTTTAAGAATCCAAAAATATAGCACAGAAGAAGATGACGATACGGTCTTTTATCAAGAAAACTTTTATTACACTTGCGAAGTTGAGAAAGAAATAGGCAAACAAAACCTAGATGAAAGTGAAAAAGAAGCAGAGTTTGTGCTAAAATTTGTCCCCATAGAAGAAGCTATCAAGGAAAACTCGTCATTTAAAACAGACAAAGGCCCAGTAAAGCAGCAAATGGTGGAGCGTGAAAAACGTGTCCTCGAAATAATAAAGAGCAAAGCATAGGGTCTGAAAAACTCTTTTTTATGGTACAATTTAGAACATATACTCACTTGTAGAGGAGGTGATAAGTACGAGTAGGGATATTAGGGATTTTAAAAACATAAGAAGGGCTTCCATTGACGATATATCACGAATTGCGGAGATATTGGTATTCTCAAAACGGAAAAATTATCGACATATTTTTAATAACGATATTGGCTCATTTGTAGAGCTGCAAGTATACCCACTTGCAAAGGAATATGCCGACAGACCAGAAATGCTCAGTACGATTTTTGTCTATAGTGACGAATTCGTTAAAGGCATGATACGCATCGAAGAATCCGAGATTAAAGAATTATATATTGATCCTTTCTTTGAAGGAAAAGGTATTGGTGGTAAGTTAATCGAATTTGCAAAAGATGCATTTGGATGTTCTAAATTATGGGTTCTTTGCGAAAATGAAAAGGCAAAAAAGTTTTACAGACAGCATGGTTTTTATGAAACAGATGAAATTAGGCCAGTATCAGAAGTCCCAAATTCTAGTATCTTAGAAACAAAGATGTTGAGGAACATCTAAATCCAACAAAACCAGACGAAAGCGTCTGGTTTTTTAAATACTAGAAGCATATTATCCCACTGTCGATTCTGGTTTATGTTATAATCGCATTATGAATAACTCTACGAATAATGCAGCTGGACGTTTTAGGACTATTGCCGCAGTGCTTGTGTTGTTAGCAAGAGAAATTGAAGATGGGACTGAATATCTTCTACAAAAAAGGCAAAACACCGGTTTTGCGGATGGGATGTGGGATTTTTCGGCTTCTGGGCATGTAGAGAAAAATGAGCCAATGACTGCAACGGTCTGTCGTGAAGTTAAAGAAGAGATTAATGTTGACGTTCTACCAGAAGACGTTGAGTTTATTGGACTACTACACTCTTTTGGTGACGGAGAACCAAGGTTTTTGGGTTGTTTTAGAATAAAAAAGTATTCTGGTGAAATAAAAATAGGTGAACCGGAAAAGGTTGCGGAGCTAAAATGGTTTAACGAGAACGATTTACCAGACAATATTATAGATTCGCGAAAGGAAGCTCTTGATAGATTCAAAAAAGATGGAGTTTTTTATCAAGAGTTTGGCTGGGATTGATTAGACTAAAACATCGGGGATTTAACCGACAAAAATATAGAGGTAAAAACGCCAATTTTAGCGTGTTTTTGTAGCAAAAATGGCACAAAAATAACCCTCTATTTATACGAGGGATTTAACGGGCACTTATAAATCACGAAATAGCTAAAAATTATTTTATATTCTGAATGGTGGGGCAAAATTCAGCAGGCTTTAACAGTTTACAAAGAAGATTTATATCAAAAATGGTATAATGTTATAAAAGGATAAAAAATGAGATTATATTTAGCTAGCCATAATTTAGGCCCATATACAAATGAGTTGTTAAAGTTAGTGGGAGAAGGCAGAAAGGCACTCTTTATTGAGAATGCACGAGATTACTATCCAGATGAGAAACGCGCAAATGATTTGCAAGAAAAACTAGCAATGCTATCTGAGCTTGGATTTGAAGTCGAAGAGCTAAATCTTCGTGATTATTTTGGCGAACCAGACAAGTTGAGAAATTTTATAGGTTCATATAAGCCCGACTTAATATATGTTAGTGGCGGAAATGTCTTTTTGCTTGCGACGGCCTATCGTCTGAGTGGTTTTGATGAGATTTTACGAGAAGATCTTGCGAAGGATAAATACGTATATGGTGGATCTAGCGCGGGAATTATGGCTATTTGTAAAACAATAAAATACTACGGACATGACCACCTCATACCAGAACGTGTGCCAGAGATTTATGGAGCTGATGCAGTGTTGGATGGCGTTGGCTTGGTAGATTATCAGTTAGTCCCTCATGCGGATGTTTCAGAACATCTTGAAACAACAAAGGAATATATTAAGCGTATCGAGTCGGCCGGTCTAAAAGCCTTACCACTAGACCAAGAGGCAGTTATTGTAGTAAATGGTGATAACCAACGAGTACTTGGGCAATAACCGTTTATACAAATTCTAGACCAAATTGTTGTTGGGGATTTAACCGTTGAAAATATAGAGGTAAATCGTGGTATTTGATATGTTTTTGCGACAAAAATGGCATAAAAATAACCCTCTATTTTTATGAGGGATTTAACAGACATTTACTGATTACGGAATAGATAAAAATAATTTTATAAACCGTTTGGTGGATCTTACTGGGCTCGAACCAGTGACCTTACGAATGTGAATCGTACGCTCTAGCCAACTGAGCTAAAGATCCAGAATTATGGTATAATTATACCATGGACACGAAGATTTTTGAAGAAGAGTTAAAGAGCATAGAAGATTTTTTGGCTACGCCTGATGCTTACAGCAATCCAGATTTTGCCGGTAAAAGTAAGCGCGCTTCAATCCTTCGTGAAATCTTATCGCTAGATGCAGAAATCAAACAATCCGAGAAAGCCTTGGGAGAAGCCAAGGAACTTGTAAATGATCCAGAGCTCGGCGAAATTGCCAAAGAAGATATAGTAAATCTAGAAAAGAAGTTAGAAGAAGATAACGCCAGGCTCGAAGAACTCCTCATCCCTCGTGAACCAGAAGATGACAAGCCAGCCATCATCGAAATCCGTGCAGGTGCCGGTGGCGATGAAGCAAGTCTCTTTGCAGGTGAGCTCTACCGCATGTACCAAAAATACGCCGAATCCCACAGCCTCAGAGTAGAATTAATCTCCGAAAACCAAAACGAAGCCGGCGGTATGAAAGAAGTGATCTTTAAAGTTATTGGCGAAAATGCCTACGGCCAACTCAAATTTGAAGGTGGCGTTCACCGCGTACAACGTGTACCGGTTACTGAATCGCAGGGCCGTATTCATACCTCTACCGCTACGGTAGCCGTCCTCCCAGAAGCATCCGAGCAAGATTTAGTCATCAATCCAGAGGATCTCCGCATTGATATTTATCGCTCTGGTGGCCATGGTGGTCAAGGCGTAAATACTACCGACTCCGCCGTCCGTATTACTCACCTGCCAACTGGTCTCGTAGTCGCTATGCAAGATGAGCGTTCTCAACAGCAGAACCGCATCAAGGCTATGAATATTCTCCGTTCCCGCCTCCTTGAGCGCAAAAAAGAAGAAGAAAGAAAGAATGCCTCCGAGGCTCGCAAATCCCTCATTGGCACTGGTGATCGCTCCGAAAAAATCCGCACTTACAACTTCCCTCAAGATCGCGTCACAGATCACCGCATTCACTATTCTCGTAGCAACATCCCGGCTGTAATGGATGGCGACATCGAAGATATCATCAAGGAACTAGTCAAGAATGAACGCGAACTCAAATCGAGCATATAAAAGAGGCTTTCAAGATTTCTATGGGCGTGATTTTTTGGTGACAAAAGACGTACTAATTCCCCGCCCAGAAACCGAAGCGATTATCGATATAGTCAAATCACTCGCTGGCAAACCAATCCTACCGGGAGTGAAAGCCCCTACACAAAAGATAGAAGAGAACGCCAAAATTCTAGATGTTGGCACTGGTTCTGGCTGTATCGCAATTACCATCAAAAAAGAACTACCATCAACCACAGTTACAGGGGTAGATATTGAAATAAGCGCCCTTAAAATTGCCGAAAAAAATGCCAAAAAACTAGATGCAGATGTAGAGTTTAAAGAATCAAATTTACTAGAAAATATCCACGAAACCTACGATATTATCATCGCAAATCTCCCCTACGTAGACCCAGAGTGGGATTGGCTAGACAAAGAAGCTCTATCCATCGAGCCAAAAGTAGCTCTCTACGCCGAAGACCACGGCCTAGCTCTCATTAAGCTCCTCATAGAACAAACCACAAATAATCCACCAAAATATCTCATCCTCGAGGCCGACCCTTGTCAACACGAAGAAATAAGAAACTATGCCACAAAAAACGGGTTCCGACATCTCGAAACCCGCGGTTTTGCATTACTTTTTAGTCAGAATACTCACCAAGAGTGATGTTGATAGCTATTTCATTACCATCGCGAACGACTGTTAATTGTACAGTATCACCTGGTTTATATTCGCCAATCAAGCTAGTCATTGAGCCAGCTACACCAACTTTATAGCCATTAATAGCAGTGATGATGTCTTTTTCTTTGAGACCGGCTTTTGCAGCAGGTCCGCCAGCGATTACAGAAGAATAGCTAGAACTGTAGATGTAAGCACCCGATGAAACAGGAAGATTGTAATTCTTAGCAATCTCAGCAGTAATTTCTACACCATATACGCCCATATAAGCACGCTTCGCTGTTCCTTTTTCAATTAGCTGCGCAAGCATACCTTTTACAGCAGAAATAGGAATTGCAAAACCCATATTTTCAGACTGTGAAGAATCGCCAGTTGCAGAGTTGATGCCAATTACTTCACCAGTGGCATTTACAAGAGGGCCACCAGAATTACCTTGGTTAATCGCAGCATCAGTTTGAATCATGTCAGACAAAGACTCGGCATTAGAACCATTACTATCTGTAGCGGTCAAAGAACGCCCAGTGCCAGAAATAATCCCGGAAGTCACAGAGTTTTGGTATTCGCCAAGCGCATTACCAATCGCAATTACCTGCTGGCCAACACTAATGGTCTTTGAATCACCAAGCTTCGCAGCAGGCAAGTCAGAAGCACCATCAATCTTTAGATATGCTACATCGTTTAAAGGATCCGTAGCGACTAGTTTTACTCCTTCATACGTAGTACCATCAGCAAGAACGACATTTATCTTATTTGCGCCATCAATCACATGCTTATTAGTAATAATATATCCATCAGATGAAGCAATAATACCTGTACCAGCAGCCCCAGAATCATAAGAACCAAAAATTGTTCTTTGTTTAATAGAAGTCACAATCGAAACCACGCTTGGTGAGACATAGTTTGCCACATCGGCAATTGAGCCTTCAACAAAGTTTGCAGAATTCCCATCCGTACCAGACCCAAGAAAAGTAATTGGCGTATCAGTTTTAAAATAGGCGAGCATCGAAAAAGTGGTACCTACACCGCCAAGAATCAGTGCCAAAAAGACCATGAAATACAGTAAACCATTCCCCCTCTTGCGTGATTCCGTTTTAGCATTAGCATTTTCGGGTACTTTTATTTCTTCTTTGTTTTCTTCCATTATTCCTCCTTAGATATTAAATATTGGATTACTAAACCATAGAACGATAATGCCAACGAGTAGTACGCCAAAAACTACTGGACCAGCAATATGCTTAAACCTAAAATCGTCTTGATATTTTACCATCGCCTGACGGGCATAGTTATAAATAAAGGCAAAAATTGTCAAAATAATAGCCGTTTGAGGGATGCGGATACCAGTACTGCCAAAAGTATACACAATCGCCCAAGAATGGCAAAGCCAGGCAATTTCGGCAAACACAAGCCCACAAACAAGCGTAGTAAGTGTGTAATCTTCATCATTTGTTTGTGCTAAAACATGACGGCTAGCCGCATAACCAATCAAAAATGCACAAAGTACAGACCAAAGCGACTCTAGATTTGCAGTAAGAATCGTAGTAGCGGATATACCCAAGAACACACCAATAAGAGATTGCACAAGAGTAGCACTTTCTGACGACATTGGCTTAATAAATAAGAGCCATATTACGTAAAAACCGGCCAGGATAAAATGCACCGGCGCAAGCGAACTACCAGAAGCAAAAGAAAGAAGCACAATACTGACACCTACAATAATATCAATCAAATTTGATTTTATATTAATCCAAAGATAACGACTGCGCACAGCAAAAATACGCCATTTTGAAACCATCACCAAAATAATACCAAGTGCGGGATTTCCGCTAAAAACAGTAATAAGAACAGAACCTAGTCCAAGCAAAATATTAAGAAGAACATGCACCATATTCGATGCGATGTTTCTTGATTTCCTTATAAATACAAAATCTGCCATATACCTCTATATTATAGCAAAAAATTTAAAATAAGCATAAATAATGATATAATAAGCGTTATGGAGCCAACTTTTTTTCAAAAATACCCAATGGTAAAAGACGTGCTTAGTCTTTTAATATTCATCGGTGCAATTGTGCTTGGCACTCTGTTTCTAAATACATATATTTACCGCTCATATAACGTCGTTGGTGGCAGTATGGAAAACACTCTTCATAATGACGACCGTGTTATTGTAAATCGCGCCGCCGTTTCTTGGGCTCATCTCTTTGGCCAAGAATATGTGCCAGAGCGCGGACAAGTAATTGTATTTGCAAACGAAGATACTGAACTCGTTAAGAAATACAAAGCCGAAGGTGTAGAACATCCTGTTACTTGCAATGTTCCAGAAGGCGTCAACGATCAATATATTATTAAACGCGTTATCGCCTTCCCTGGCGAACGCGTCGTTGTGAAGAACGGAATTATGACTATCTACAATGAAGAACATCCAGACGGATTTATTTACGACACCGAATGGCGCGTTTCTGAAACAGACGGTCCAAAAGAATATACTTCTGGCGAAGTTGATACCACAGTCCCAGAAGGCGAACTATTTGTTTCTGGCGATAACCGCGAAGGTTCCAATTCTTGGGATTCCCGCAACGGTCTAGGCACTATCCCATATTGCCGCGTTATCGGCCCAGTTGTTTTCCGCCTCTTTCCATTCGATAAAATGAGATTGTTCTAAACTTCACCAATTAGTTTTACAGATTCTGATTCTGGCAATTCTTCAACATCGCGTAGTTTTCTCTCTATCGTACGAGAAGTAGTACGAGCAGATTCAATTTTGTTTGCAGATTCTTGGAGCTTCTTTTGTACTCCCTCGAGTAGATCACCAAACTTACCAAATTGAGTTTTAACAGCACCAAGTGTCTGCCATACATCAGCCGACCGCTTCTCTATAGCAAGAGTACGAAAGCCCATCACAAGACCATTCAGCATCACAGGAAGAGTAGATGGCGACGCAATCGTAATCTTTAGCTTCTTGCGTATTTCATCAGAAAGGCCTGGGATACGAATGATTTCTGCATACAAAGATTCTGTTGGCACAAACATAATACCAAATTCTGTCGTCATTGGCGGTTCAAGATATTTAGTCGAGATTTTCTTTGCTTGCTCCTTCACATCGTTTGCAAGCGCTTTTTGATAAGTAGCGATATCAGCCTTATTACCTTCATCATAGGCGGCAATGAGCCTAGAATAATTCTCTACTGGAAACTTAGAGTCGATTGGTAAGTATACATTGTCTTCCTTGCCTGGCATTTTAATTGCAAACTCAACCCTATCCGACGAGCCAGGTTTAGTCGCAATATTTTCCTCATATTGCGATTTGTTTAACATATCAGAAATAATAGAACCAAGTTGTACCTCACCATAAATTCCACGAGTTTTTACACCTTCCATCACCTTTTTAAGATCTCCAACTTCCGTAGCCATTGACTTCATTTCGCCAAGCCCTTGGTAAACTTGAGTAAGCTGTGTAGAAATAGATTTAAAACTTTCGTTAAAACGCTTTTCTACAGAGGCTTTTAATTTCTCATCTACGGTCTCGCGCATTTCTTCAAGCTTCTTTTCATTGCCAGTCTGAAGACGCTCAAGATTCTCAGCGATTTCTTTACGATTCTCCCGGAAGTTCCGATCAATTGCTGGGTTGATTTCCTTTACTTGCCCCTCCATACGAATAAGTCGTTCTTCCATCGATTTAAAATCGGCAGACTTCTCAGCTTTTGGTTTTCTAAGAATCAACACCAAAAGCAAAATTACTATTATTACCCCCAAAACACCTAAAAATATATCCATAAACTTATTATAACACAAAAGAATAGAGCCATTTGCAAGGCTCCGGCGACAAACTTGTTTGGAGCCGACTGTCGGGCTTGAACCGTTGGCAAAGCCCGGTTCCCAAACAAAAAAGTTCCTACTGGAGCAGATGCAATGGAGCCGACTGTCGGGTTTGAACCGACGACCTACGGTTTACAAAACCGTTGCTCTACCAGCTGAGCTAAGTCGGCAACTTTAGTAGATTATAACATACCAAAAACAAAAAATAAATGCTATAATAACCACAAGCATAAATGAAAGGAGTACATGGATACTTACACATACAATTTAGACAGTGCCAATAACTTAACAACTGGCGAAGCCGCCGTGTTGGGAGGTGCACTTGGCACAGTCTTAACTATTAGCATAATTATATGTATACTGTTAATCATTGCCGGTTGGAAAATATTTGAAAAAGCCGGTGAAAAGGGCTGGAAAGTATTAATCCCAATTTATAATTGCTTTATTCTTTTCAAAATATGCGGTATCGAAAAATGGTTCTGGCCAATGATCGGAGCAACCTTCCTTGCATCAGTCCTGATGGGCATCGATATGCCACCGACGATCACTGAACCAAGTGGCATAAATGGCATCGAACATATTACCTTAGATCTCAACGGGCATAACATTTATATCGTCGGCATGATAATTTCATCCATAGTAGCCATCGCGACAGATATCGCCGTCGCGGTTAAGCTATCAAAGGCCTTCGGTAAAGGTTTTGGCTATACACTAGGACTTATCTTCCTACCAAATATCTTCACTTTGATTCTAGGTTTTGGCAGTGCAAAATACAACGCAAAAAGATTAAATAGTTAACAAGCCACAAAAAGCCCGCTTAAAGCGGGTTTTTTGATTTTAATAATTCTGTGCCTTAATTTCAAAGTAGCTTTGCGGATGAGCACAAACTGGACATACCTCAGGCGCGTCCTTGCCAATTACAATGTGTCCGCAGTTACGACAAACCCAAATCGCATCGCCATCAGCAGAGAAAACTTTTTTGTCTTTTATATTAGAAAGGAGTTTGCGATAGCGCTCTTCATGGGATTTCTCAATCGCAGCCACTCCTTCAAATTTCTTGGCTAGCTCTTCAAAACCTTCTTCGCGTGCAGTCTTAGCAAATTCGGCATACATGTCAGTCCATTCGTAGTTCTCACCATCAGCAGCAGCCTCTAGGTTCTCTTCAGTTGGGCCGACAGCACCACCATGAAGCTCTTTGTACCAAAGCTTTGCATGCTCTTTTTCATTTAGAGCTGTTTCGGCAAAAATAGCAGCAATTTGCTCGTAGCCATCTTTCTTAGCCTTGGATGCAAAATAATCATATTTATTGCGGGCTTCGCTTTCACCTGCAAAAGCTTTTTTTAAATTCTCCTCGGTTTTTGTACCTTTATACATATTACCTCCTTTTTTTAAATACAAGTGTATCCGCCATCCACCGGCAAAATTACACCAGTCACATAGCTAGCTTCTTCAGAAGCTAAGAACACCACTGCAGCATCAAGCTCACCCTGTTTTCCATAGCGTTCCATTGGAACGTGAGTTTTAGCAAAATCTTGGAAACGAGGAGTATCAAGAACGGCAGTAGTAAGCTCGGTATAAAAATAGCCAGGGCAAATAGCGTTACAAGTAATACCATCAGTAGCAAGCTCAGCCGCCACGGCACGAGTAAAGTTAACTACGGCACCTTTAGAGGCATGATATGCAATAGTAGGAATCTCGGTATTACCCACAAGGCCATACATGGAAGCAATATTAATGATACGGCCATATTTATTCTTCTTCATAATCTTGCCAAAAGCACGGGTCATCTTAAAAACAGATGTCTCATCAGTAGCGATGGTAAAATCCCACTCATCATCAACCATATCAAGCACGCCTTTGTCTTTCGACGAGCCAGCGCAGTTTAGAAGAATATCTACCTTACCAAACTCTTTTTCGGTCGCTTTGGCAGCAGCATCAATTTCTTCAGTATTAGTTACATCTACTTTCAAACACAACACCTTTGGTGCACCAGCTGCCTCGAGTTTCGGTTTGAACTCTTCAAGACGCTCCATCCTACGTGCCATGATTACAAGCGAAGCACCCTGACGAGCAAGTGCAAGTGCCATTTGCTGACCAAGGCCAGATGACGCGCCAGAAACAGCAGCGACTCTATCTTTTAAACTAAACATATATTAACTCCTTTCGTTCTCATTATTATACCAAATATGATAAAATATCACTATGGAAAAAACCCGAAGCAAAACCATCGTAAATGCCGGATATTATTTTATCCTGACCAATTTTTTGTTAGGTGTTTTTAATATAGTTGTTGGGTTGCTATCAAATTCAATTGCAATTGTTTCCGACGCAGCCCATAGTTTTATCGACTCGATTTCAGGGCTACTCGTAGTTATTAGCGAAAAAATTTCTAATCACAAAAAATACTCCGAAAAACGCGAGCAAATCGAACGTATCACCACCATTGTCATCGCATTAATAATCATTACAGCTGGCGTACATATCGTGGTCGAAGCCATCGAAAAAATCATAGAACAAGAAGAAGTAGATTATAGTTTACCAACCATCATTGTGCTAATCGCAAGTATCTTGGCAAAATATGGTCTAGCATATTATTTAAAACATACTGGAAAACGCGTTAAGTCAAAAGTTCTCATCGCTAGCGGCGCCGAAACTATGAATGATACGCTAATCTCAGTAGCAGTGCTAATTTCTGCAATTATTTATCTAATTTGGCACGTTGATATCGAAGCGTATGTCAGTATCGGTATCGCACTAATTATTTTCAAAGTTGGCCTAGAATTTATTTTCCCAAAAATTTCTCATCATCACCATCATCATCTAGAATCAGATACGGATCATAGTCTACATCATCATTAAACTTAATATGCGTCCACTCTTGGTTCATTGCCTCATCGGCAATATCACCAACCATTTCATCATATCCTTTTAATGATTTAAATGGCATAAACTGGGCCGCTCTATCTCGCATGGACATATATGGCTTTCCTGGCACATGGTAATGTTTCATGCTTTATGTCCTCCCACTTGTTCATTACGTTGTCGCATCGTTGCACCTTTTTCATAATTCATGCCGCGAAGAATCGCGTTCTTACCGTATTTCCCTTTTATCTTCAAAATAGCTTTTTGTCTTCTCTTCTCACGTTCATTTTTCTTAGCCTCGTCCTCATAATTTGTAAACAAATCTAGTTGTCGTCTACTACTTGCGCCGGTATCAATCTTAATATGGTTAAAAACTACGTACATTCTACGTATAGTCAGATCTTTATTTACAATCCGGTCATAAAGTTCCCCGACTTTTTCCATAATCAGTTCAGTAGAAGAAGAAAAATCTGGAAGATTAATCGTACCATGCGAATGCTTTGGTACGCTCCTACCATAAAAATCTTTCATAATCTCACCCTTATAATTTTTATTGGAAATATCATAACCAATCGTAATCACGATTCGATCCGTCACTAGTCGCATTCTCACTAAATCTAATGACAATTTATCCGCCATCTCGAGAATCACCACCCGCGCCTCTTCATATTTGTATGGTTCGTGTAATACCTGCCCTTCAGTCATACTGCGGTTCGCCGAATGATATTCCAGCACATCTTTAATCGTCACTGGCTCATACCCCCAAGCATGATCTATAATCAGCTCAGCGACTTTACCAAACTCGCTGTACAATCTTTCTCCACCAGTAAGTGAATAATTCGCCAGCTCGCCCATATTATGAATACCAAGTTTATATAGCCTTCTTGCAATACCTGGCCCAATCCGCCAAAAATCAGTAATCGGCTCGTGGCCCCACATTTCTTTTTGATAACTTTCTTCATCTAGCTCGGCAATCCTAACACCGTCCTTGTCCGCTGGCATATGTTTCGCTTTAATATCCATCGCAATTTTTGCTAGATACATATTCGTACCAATCCCAGCAGTAGCCGTAATACCAGTCTCATCTAATACTTTCTGAATAATCGTACGCGCTAGTTCACGTGGTGTCTGATTATATGATTTTAGATAGGTCGTCACATCCAAAAATGCTTCATCCACAGAATATACATGGATATCCGTCGGCGCCACAAAAGTCGCATAAATACCAAAAATTTTAGTACTAATTTCCATATACTTTTTCATCTGCGGTGGCGCAATAATAAAATCCACATTACGAGCTTTTTGATAGACCTCATATAATCTCGCACGGCCAGGAATACCAAGCTCCTTTAGCGCCGGCGACACCGCAAGACAAATCGTCTTTTCTGTGCGCGAAGGATCGGCCACCACTAACCTGGCTTTTAATGAATCTAGCCCACGCTCTACACACTCCACCGATGCATAAAAAGACTTTAAATCTATTGCAATATAATGCCTAAGATTCTTCTTCGTCGTCTTCGCCATCATCTTCTGCTTTGATCTTCTTTGCAATCTTCACAATGTCTTTACCGTCACTAATAGTATTCTGAATGTTTTGCGACGTAAAAGAAGAAAACACTTCAATAGCACCAGCCACAGTCGTAAGTGAGCCCATCACAATATACCAACCAATTTCTATAGAATCCGAAGCAAAGATAAAATAAAAACCGACCGCAAATTCAATTACGGTAAGAAAAATCCTAAACTTCCACCACAGAGATTTGTTTTCACGATTCTTAATAATATAAACTACGCCAAACACACCGTTTAGTATCGAGAAGAATCCAGACATTAAATTAAGAGCTTTATTTGTAAACTCTTCGTTCAAAATTAAAAACAAGCCCAAAATAAGTACTACTAGATAGAGTGTTGTTTCACAAATCTGTGCAATAAATGCATGACGCTCGTCCACTTTTGCCTGACGTTCTTTTTCTTTATCATAATTAGATTTAATTACGCCAATCCTATAAAAAGACCAAAAGCTAAGGATAATACCAATAGAAGTGATAAGTAGCGGCAAAGATTTAGTGTCGTTTCCGTTGCCATTGATGGCGCCGATAAGCATCATAATACCGCCCATCAGCATCATAATAGAAGACGCGATTTTGTTTTTGATAAAGATTTTCCAAATATCAAATCCGCTCGTGACTAACTTGTTCATACCCCGATTATAGCATGTTTATAATAAATGGTATAATCAAGATATGGAAATGGAAGAGCATCTTGGAAAACTCATAAAAATCAAAATTGACCGCCCAATGGGAAGTAGACACCCTGAGCATGGTTTTATATATCCAGTAAATTATGGCTATGTTCCTGGTGTAATGGGTGGCGACGGCGAAGAACTAGACGCATATTTACTTGGAGTATACGAGCCAGTTAAAGAATACGAAGGTCGCCTGATCGCCGTTATCTATCGCGAAAATGATGTGGAAAAAAAATTAGTCATAGCCCCAAAAACATATACTGCGGAACAGATTATGGCGCTTACTGAATTCCAAGAACGATGGTTTGTGAGTTGGGTTGCGCATATCTACGACAAGCCATACTGGCCAGAAGATTTTAATGCCGAAATGCCAGAAGTAAAAATGGCTCTAAAGGAAGCCGTAAAAGACGGACAATACTCTCCAGAAAAAGCGATGACAGTCATAAAAAAAGGCTACGGTTACTGCCAAAAATTAGGCATTTGGCTCAAAGACAATAAATTAGTCAAGAAATAAAAAATGGAGCCGCCAATGTACCGCTCCGCGAACGGGTTTGAACCGGTGCTCCATTTTTATTACATAAAAAATGGAGCCGCCAACCGGGTTTGAACCGGTGACCTCATCCTTACCATGGATGCGCTCTACCAACTGAGCTATAGCGGCAACAGTATTATTATATCAACTCAAGCGCCAGGCGTCAATGTTTTAAGCTTTTTAGATACACCAAAGCCTTTTTTGCCATCTCTGGATCATAGGGATCCATTTTGAAGAATCCGTCCATCACATAGTTAGCTTCAAGCACCAGTTTTTCCGACTCAAATAGATTATCGTCAAACCAAACAAAATCTTGATCCATATCAATTCCCTCAGTTTTGAGTACACCCCAACTCGTTGGTTTTACCTTTTTCTCCAACTCATCACATAACTCATCCGAAAGACCATTTCGCCTTAGCCAATCCACACAGTGGTTTTCACCATTTTTGCAATGCGTAGTAAGCCAATAGGTATTATCTGGATAATTCTCAATGATATATTTTAATAAAAATTCTATATCTTCTTTCGGCGAAGCTGTCCCAACAAGAACACCGTCTATATCTAGATAAATATTCATAAATAAATTATAATATATTTAGATGGGAGAGGCAAAATGAACATCGACAAATTCATTGAAATACTGAGCGAATACGAAACAACAGATACAGTTTTTAATATGTATTACGGTGATTCGGAGCGTGCCAAAAAATGTCGCGAACGCCTCAAAAAATATTTAGAAGAACATAAAAATGCCAGCGTTATTTTAGTAGGTGAAGCCCCGGGATATAATGGCTACGCCAAAACCGGCGTGCCATTCACAAGCGACACGGGCGAACCTTCGTCAAAAGTAATTCAAGAATTTTTTGATAAGGAATATAGCGGCAATTCGTCATGGGTATTGATGTGGAATGCTTTCCCGTTTCATCCACACGAGAAAGGCGACCAAAACACTAATCGTAAACCAAATGCAAAAGAACTTTTAGAGGGTGAATTCTACTTAAAAAAGCTACTCGAGGTATTCCCAAACATCATCTGCGCAGGTACACTTGGTAAGACCGCCGAAAAGACGCTATCTCATATTGATTTAGAATATAAGCCAGAATCAATTCGCCATCCAGCACATGGCGGTAAAAAAGAATGTCTAGAAGGACTTCATTATGCATTTATGCGATTCGGAGGGATTATTCAGGCTGAAGAAATCATGCACGATGTGGCCGATGCGGCAGGCGAAAAATATAAAGAAGCAGCCTATCGTTATCTAAAAGAACACAAAGAAGAATTCTTTGATTGGTATGGCTCGTCAGACCATTTAGAATATGCCTACGCATACTGGCAGATTAAAAAAATTGATTTGGAGAAATACCAGAAAAGGAAAAATATCTAATATAGTAGGACGTCCGAACCTACCTAACAAACAGAAATTCGAAAACGAAAGGCGCCAGATTGGTGTTTTCTTCGCGCGAAGCGCGTCTAATGGACGAGCGAGCACGAAAAAAACGCCGAGATGGCGCCTTTCAATTCGAATTTTGGTGCTGGAAGTAGGACTCGAACCTACGAAGCCCGAAGGCGAGAGATTTACAGTCTCTTGTCATTGCCACTAGACGATTCCAGCACGCTGTATATATTATATACCTTAAATCCGTTTTTGTCCAATATGATTTTTGATAACCTTATTCGGTTTTTTCACAATCCCCTTTGCAGTTTTCACCGCTTTTGAAGCGGCCTTAGTAGCAGTTTTTGCCACAGCCGTAGCTGGTTTTTTGGTCATTTTTAGAGCGCGTTTGCGCTTAGCTTGGTTGTCTTTAGTAATTTGCTCTTCAATACGCGCCGCAGTCGCAGTAGCAGCTTCAGCATCACCATCATTCTCATAAATCGCCAAAATCTGACGCAAGGTATTCACGTTTGGATCAAGCTCATAGGCATTTTCGAGTGCTTCTACGGCCTTTTTGACCTTTCCTAACTTCTCCTCCGCTTTAGCAAGGGCAATGAACCTTGCCGGCACATCACCTTCGAGCTCAATAGCCTGCTGAAAGGCCATCTCGGCCTTCTCGTAGGCGCCAGTCTCCAAATAAATTAGCCCAGCATTATGAATAGAAGCAGGATTATTATCAAGCGACTGTGCAATTTCAAAACACTCCACGGCCTCGTCGTATTTTTGCCCCTTGGCATAAAGAATACCAAGACGGTTGTATGCCGCAGCGTTCTTTTCATCAAACTTCAAAATCGTAAGCAAAGCCTTTTCCGCACGGAAAGGTTTGCGTTCCTTCATCGAAGTCTGCGCAATTTGCCAAAGTTTCTTTATCTGGGCAGAATATTTAGCCGGCTTTTCTTCC
>JAZNDC010000019.1:0-10201 GCA_045587885.1 Candidatus Nanosyncoccus sp.
TTTGCCACCTCCTATTCCTACGATGTAGACGTCCAGTTCAACTTCAATTCAAACTTGTCTGTTACGATTACTGACGCAGATATCCAAATTCTAGATCTAGCTCCAGGCACTAGCAATGACAGTAACATTGTAGGTATATCCATCAGCACAAATAACGCAGCTGGTTATACCGCATCGGCTACAGTAGGTTCTGCTAGTAATGCAACCACCAATATGACCCATACCAATGGCACTAATACTTTTGCCAGCATCGCTACTAATGCTAGTCTAGCTAGCCTCACCACAGACAATACTTGGGGCTATACCACTTCTTCAGATAACGGCACCACCTGGGCAAACTTCTCCGGTCTTCCGCTCTACACTGGTACACCAAAACAACTAAGTACTACCAACGCTCCATCTAGTGACCAACTACAGTTCAAAATCAACGCTAAAGCATCCACTGCCCAACCAGCTGGTGATTACACCAACAAAATCAATTTCATTGTAGTAGCCAATACGCCACAACAAGGTAATTAAAAAAATACAGGCCTTACGGCCTGTATTTTGTCTCGCTATTTCTTTTTCTCAACTTTCTCAGTTTTTTCAGCCTTCTCAGCTTTCTTTGCAGCGAGCTTTTCTTTCAAAGCTTCGCGGCGACGGTTCATTCTATTCATCGCCTTCACAATCATAAAGATTACAAACGCAATGATAAGGAATTGAATCACGTTTTGGATAAAGTTGCCGTAGGCAATCACTGCCTCGTCGCCAGTGCCAAAGAAGTTTGGAATACGAATTGCAAGGTTGGTAAAATCTACACCACCAGCCACGAGGCCCACAATCGGCATCACGATGTCATTCACGAGGGAATTAACGATAGCAGTAAATGCGCCACCTACGGCCACACCTATTGCGAGATCAATCACCGAGCCACGGCTGATGAATTCGATGAACTCTTGGCGAATACCTTTACTTTTGGTTATTTCTTTTTCTTCTTCTTTAGACATTTTATTCCTTTCTAATTATTATTATGTCTAACAATCTCAAGCCACCCTAATTCGTCTCCGAAAAATTAGCAAATTTCCCTTGCAAGTTCGTCAAGCTATCATATGAAGTTTTCAAAATTGATTTAAGGTTTTCATCGGAAACAGAATCATAAAGCTTACTCTCCATTGATTGGATCATGGTTATCTCATAGCTAATTTTATGTGCGTAAATACGATCTAAGATCCCATTAATTTTTGCCTGGAATAATTCCGCTTCTAGGTCTTCTTTTCGTTTGTTTTCACTTTCTTGTACCTTCTTCTCGGCACTTTTAAACTTGTATTTTTCTGTCAAATAGTCAGTCAAATCGCGGTTTGTATTTGATATTACACCATTAAGAGATGTAGAACTAGAACGAAGGTCCGAAGATTTGATGTTGGTTTGGTAGCTCGAAATAGTACCCGATGTACTATCAAGGCGAAGCTTCAGCGAAATAGCCTGCTCTTTAATCCCGGCTCTACCATTACTGAGAACATTGCCAATGATGGCCATCAGTATTACGCCAATTAAACAAATTGCGCCCACCAGGACAAATTTATTACTTAATAAATTATTTCTAGGTTTCTTTGCCGGACGAACCGTCGAAGAAATCTCATTAAGATATGATTGACTGTCCATATGCTATAATTATACCATGCAGGACCTAAAGGAGGAAATAAAATCCCGACTGGCGGTGGAAGATGTGGTGGGTCAGTATGTGGAGTTAAAGCGCGCAGGACGAAATCTCAAAGGTCGTTCTCCTTGGGGTGTAGACAAGACACCTAGTTTCATGGTGTCTCCCGAAAAAGGCATCTGGCATGACTTCTCGGCCAACAAAGGCGGAGATATTTTTACATTCGTGATGGAAGTAGAGGGCATTGGGTTTAAGGAAGCTCTAGAAAAGTTAGCCGCTCAAGCCGGCGTAGACATTACTAAATACCGTGGCGGCGATCCAAACATTGCCAAGCGCAAAGTCCGCGCCAGGGAAGCACTAAAACTTGCCACCAAATATTATCAAGCCTGCCTTGTCCGCAATAAATCCGTTTGTGAATATGTTTTTTACAAAAGAAATCTCAATCGCTCTACCGTTTCCGAATTCAAGATTGGCTACTCGCCAGCTAGCGGCACCGCACTATTAGAGGCGCTAAAAAAGCGTGGTTACAGTGTAGCCGAACTAAATGATGCTGGCCTCCTGAACCAGTACAAAAAAGACATGTTTAGAGACCGCATGATGGTGCCGTTTATTGATACAAATGGCGATGTAATTGGCTACACCGCTCGCATTCTCGGCAAGGGAGAGCCAAAGTATCTAAACACTCCCGAAACTATCCTGTTTAATAAGTCTCGTTTTATTTTTGGACTCTATCACGCCAAAGAATCCATCCGCCGCAATGGCTATGTGGTAATTGTAGAAGGGAATATGGACGTAATCTCGTCTCACCAGGCCGGCGTAAAAGAAGCCGTTGCTACATCTGGCACCGCCATGACCGAACAACACCTCAAGATTTTATCCAATCTTACCTCAGACATCCGCCTCGCTTATGATGGCGACGCGGCCGGCGTCAAAGCCACCGAGCGCGCCATAATGCTTGCCGGTGATCTCGGCATCACCCTCACTGTAATTTCTAATTATCACGGTGCCAAAGACCCAGACGAACTTATTCAAAAAGACCCAAAGCTCTGGCAACAAGCCGTAGAAGAGCGCGTCCCAGCCGTGGATTGGCTCCTAAATAAATACGAAGAAAACTTAAATCTCCGCACTGCCCCAGGTAAAAAACAATATTCTGACGTTGCTCTGAAGCTCCTTAGTTACGTTAAAGACGAAGTGGAGCGTGCCAGCTACGAAAAAAAGATTGCAAAGAAACTTGACGTAGAAGTAGAAGTGCTCCGCGAAAAAGGTGACCGCCTGAACAAAAAGCTAGAACAGGCCGCCGCGCACCGCTATCTAAAAAAACCAAAAACAGAGGCAAAAAACGATCAACTACAAAAAATGGAAAATAGCCTTCTGGCGCTCAAAATCTTTGGCGGCATAACCAAGACAGACATTCCATTTGAAATCCCTGAAGACGATGCCAAGCTCTCGGATCTTGAATTCGTATTTAATAGCGAACATGAGGGAATCAAAAACCCAAATTATGAGTCCGAGGCCAAAGAGTTAATGAAGCAATATACCAAGGAATCAAGCAAACAAAAGATCAAAGACCTCACCGCAAGATTAGAATCAATCGAAGAAGACTCAGAGGAATATGAAGACTTGCTTCGCCAAATTCGTGACTTGCAAAATCCAGCACTATAGTCTATACTATCAGTAATGAACTTGCAAAATGATGATATTTTGGATGCAAAAGATTTAGCGCTTGATTTTGACGAGCCAGGTTCAGACGACCTCGAGGGCGAGGAGGAGCTTTCAGACGAAGAGCTTGCCATCACCGCCGAAAACGTCGACGCTTTTGCAGACGACTCAGTTAGATTATATTTACGTGAAATCGGTAAAATCCCACTTCTTACCCCAGAAGAAGAGGCGGATCTTGCTCAACGCATTGTCAAAGGCGACAAAAAAGCCAAAGACAAAATGGTTGAATCTAATATGCGTCTCGTGGTTTCCATTGCTAAACGCTATGGTGGCCGTGGCCTAGATTTCTTGGATCTTATCCAGGAGGGGAACACTGGCCTTCTTCGCGCTGTTGAGAAGTTCGACCCAGACAAAGGATTTAAATTCTCTACTTATGCTACTTGGTGGGTACGCCAGGCTATTACTCGTGCCATCGCCGACCAAGCTCGTACTATTCGTATCCCAGTTCACATGGTAGAGACTATTAACAAAGTCCTCCGTACTACTCGTAAACTTACCGCCGAACTAAACCGCGAGCCTACCAACGAAGAAATCGCCAAAGAGCTCGACATGGAGCCAGAAAAAATCGATTATGTCATGCGTATCAAGCAAGACATCGCCTCGCTAGATGCTTCTGTTGGTCGTGAAGGCGACGACGAAGATTCTGTCCTTGGCGACTTCGTAGAAGACGAAGAGCGCGACTCTCCAGAAGATTCTGCTGCTAATCAAATTTTGAAAGAACAATTATCCGAAATTATTGCTACTCTCACCGAGAGGGAGCAAAAAATCATCCGCCTCCGCTTTGGCATTGGTGGCGGTCGCCCTCATACTTTGGAAGAAGTCGGCAACGAATTCGACGTTACTCGTGAACGTATCCGCCAGATTGAAGCTAAGGCTCTTTCAAAACTTCGTAAGAACAAAGACACCAAAAAATTACACGAATATCTAAGGTAGGAGGAATATGAAAAGAATCATTACTGCAATAATCGCAATTATAATGGGCGGTTTTATGGTTGTGACGCCAGTTTTACTTAGTGAACCTACTGCGGCAGCTCACTGTGCTTTAACTGCCACTCTTGGCAATTCAAAATGTGATAAAGATGGTAACGAAAACCCGAGTGGCAACTACAACTGTTCCTGTGACAACGGCGGTGGTTCCAGTGTTCTTGCTGTTCTCACGCTTGTAGTGAACGTTATGAGTGTAGCTATCGGTATTCTCGCCGCAATTGGTATAGCAATTGTAGGCACTCAATACCTAACAGCCGGTGGCAACGAAGAAAAAACCCGCAAGGCCAAACGACGTCTATTTGAAATAATAATTGGTGTTGTTGCATACGTATTAATTTATGCATTACTAAAGTGGCTCATGCCAGGTTTCTAGGTGATAGATGCGTCGCGTCCTAATTGTCTACAACCCTCGCTCGTCGCGGTTTGTTGATGTTGAAAAAGAAGTTTTGTCTAAAGCCCGCGAGCTCAAAGGCTACATAGTAGGGAAATACGAAGTCGAGCCCACTGATGTAGACAAAAACGCCGTCAAATTTGCCAAGCTAATAAAAGATGGCGACCTTGTGATTTCTGCTGGTGGCGATGCCACGGGCATTATTGCATCAAACGGCATTATCAAATCAGGCAAAGATGCTACTCTCGCCGTGCTTCCATATGGTAATTTCAACGACCTAGCCCGTACCCTCGGCACCAAGACCTTTGAGCAAGTATTTAGCAAAAATGTTACTACTAAAAAACTCTATCCACTTGAGATTTATGTGGATGGCAAATTTTTCCGCTACGCCACTGGCTATGTTACCATTGGTATGACCGCCGAAGCCGTAGAACTATTCGACGAACCAAAGTTCCGCAAGTCCATGCAAAAAGGGCACAAGAGCTCTTGGCGTTCGTATATAGCTCTCGCCAAATGGTATTTCAAAAACCGTCACAAAAAAGAATTTGTCCCACCATTTACTCTAAATGGCCAGCCTACCAAGAAAAAAATCAGCGACTACTGTGCTTTGTCTGGCCGCTCGATGTGCCGTGTCATGAAAGGCGGAGACGACTATCTAAAACCAAAGGTTTTCCGCAGTGAAAACTGCCGTCTCACCAACTTTTGGCGCTTATCTAGCCTCATGACAAAATCTATTCTCGTTCGTACCCCAGGCACCGAAACCACCGGTGACGTGCTAGAATTTCTAGAGCCAGCCACCGTAGAGCTCCAAGCCGAAGGTGAATACCGCATTTTTAAAGACATCAAAAAAATTGAAATTAAGAAAGGTGACAAATGCCTGAAAGTGATCCACGCCTAGTTAAAGTTATCTCTTATATGCGAGCTCACTGGCCAAGTGAGGTTAAGCCGGAATGGCAGGTGGGCATCGAGGAATACCCAGGCATCGTAAAGAAGGTTGTAGAAGATTTTACCGTTGCCGCCACCAAAAACCATCATCTTATTCGCATCGCTGGGCTTTCTGGCTCGGGCAAAACTACGCAAATTCTCCCAGCTGTAGAAGCCTATTGCGAAAAAAATGGCTACGAGCCAATACTAATTGCTGCCCGTCGTTTTGTAGAATATCACCCGCATTACCAAGAAATCAAAGATTATTATGGCGATGAAAACCTTCGTAAAATGACGGACGAGTTTAGCACCATTATGCTATTTCTCACAATTTCCGAGCTTATCAAAGGCGGGTATGATATTGTCCTAGATGTCACTTTGTTAGATCCAGAAATAGAAGGAATCTTACTCCAGATGCTAAAAACCGCCGAATTCAAAGCTTTGCTTCTCATGATTGCAATTTCTCCTACCGTAACCGAAAAATTTCTCGAAGGCCGCGCTTGGCGCCACTCCAAAGAAACCGAAAAAGAGTTTATCCGCGCCACTGCTGGTGCACTCAAATTCTATGCAGAAAATTCTCCAGAAATGCGAATTATTTTGTGGAGTGTCTACGACAAGCCTCCAATCTACGATGGTCCAGTAAAAGGTTGCCTAGATGTTTTTAGCGACTATTCAAATAGGGAAGACCTTCCAGCCAAAGATGACGACGAACGCAGGAACGCAAAAATAGAATATCTTGTAGGCAAAGTATAACTTACTGTCCTAAGGAACATGAAGACTTGGCCAGAGCGGCCCGGAGCGTGTCCGAAGGACACGCAAGTTATGCTTTGCCTACAATTGGTTCAAGTTTATCTCTGGGAAATGCGTGCGGATATGTTCGGCATAGCCGTTGTCGATATGGTTCCACGCTTTGCGCATGCGCTCAATCTCTTTTTCATCTCCCGCAAATTGCGCCAAAAATGCCTCTTCAAATTCTTTTGGTGCTGGGCGTGAAACAATCCTAGCTACATCCATATTTGGATTACCAGTCCCGGCAAAACAAAAGTCAATCACACCAATCACCTTGTCGTTTTCGTCTAGCAGGATATTACCAAGATTTAGGTCGCCGTGCACTAGCTTGTCACCTTCAGTCTTTTTGATAAATTCGTGGTCTTTATCGATGTGTTTCTCATAATGTTCATAATCCAGCTCGTGTAAGAAATCGGACAAAGGATACTTCACTGCATCCGGCGCGTCTTTAAGGTCAATCTTCGAAAGTTCTTTAATGAATTTACCAATATCGTATGCCACGCCAGTAATTGCCGTGTGCGACAAATGATAAATTCTATCACCAAGCGTGTATCCCTCAATCTTTTGGTGTACAGAATACGGACGTTTTTTGTCGTCGTAATATAGTTTCATTTGCGGAGTATAATAGCTGGTCTTACCGTCCACAAAATTACAAACCGTAGCATCTTTCACAATCATCTTAGACCAAAACGGATTCCTAGGGAAGCGGAAAAAATAAGCACCCTTATCAGTGGTAACCTCAATTACGATATTCGTCCAGCCCGTCAAAATATGTTCGGTCTTCAAAATCTTTTTATCGGGAAATGTTTTTGCGATAATCATATCTAGCGGATCGTCAGGTGTAAAAAAACAAGCCATGTTAGTATTATACCACGGATATAATAATCGCCAAATCACCAGTGTGTATGTTGTAATAATTACAATACTTGCTAAATGCTCTGGCGGTGTTATAATAAGCTTATGAATAAAAGGGTAGTACTAGGAGGTATTCTCGCTATTTCTGCTTTTTTTGCTCTAAACTTACCCGCCGTTACTTTTGCCGAAAACTCCACAGATTTCTCAATCACCACCGCCCCAGTTCTTCAACTAGAAGTACCGAGTAGCGCCAGTCTTTTACTAAATCCAACCTCATCTGCTGGTGATTTCAATAGCACTACCATTACCGCTATTGTTTCAACCAACAGTATGCTTGGCTACACTCTCACCGTCTCACCTACGAACACCGCAGAAACTACCGACCTAATTGGTAGTAGTACAAATATGCCGGCCTTAGAAAGTAGTGATGATGGCTATACTGAATCTACATTTACTGCAAACAAATGGGGGTATCGTCTCAGTAATAATAGCAATTATTTTGGTATGCCTCGTACTTTAGCACCAGAAGCATGGGATACATCTGGGCCTACAAGCGAGACTGACCATATTCTTACTCTTGCCGCCAAAGTAGATGGTAGTTTCCCGGCCGGAAGCTACGCTACTACTCTCAATTTTGAATTGGTAGCCAAAAGAAACGAACTAGATTGGGAAGATATTGCTCCAAGTTGTACTACGCATCCAGAAAAATGTGACTCAGTTACGGGTAAAGTTGCCATTCAATCCATAGACGAAGAAGTATGTAACGCTGTTGAAGTCTATGATAGCCAATACCAAGTTACAGACCTCCGTGACCACAAGAATTACTGGATTTCTAAACTAAAAGATGGTAATTGTTGGATGACACAGAATCTAGACTTAGACCTAGATTCTAGCGTAGCCCTTACTAGCGCAACTACAGACTTAGGTTGGAATGGCTCTGGGTACGAAGCTGTTTCGTGGACCCCTACTAAAAATACATACCACGCTGAAAGTGATCAAGGAGATGCTTTCACGACTGGGAACTATGGCCCATTCTCGTACGATCCAGGAGATTATTATGAACAAGGAGAATACTATGATGCGGGAGATTGTAACTATCTAACGGACAGCGAATGTGCGCATTTTTCCAATGAGCCATACGAAGCAAATGGTACGCACGGGCACGTTGGAAATTACTATTCCTGGTCAGCCGCAATTGCCACATATCATTCTGGTCCCTATTCTTCAGTCGCGACGAATTCAATCTGCCCGGCGAATTGGAGGCTACCATACACGGACGATTTTGGTAGCATTAATTCATTTTACAACAACGACTCCACAACGTCAGAGCAAGGAATCTTTGAGCCACCAGTTTACTTCGTAAGAGGAGGTATAATAAATACTACCGTTGATTACGCGGGGACACTTATGACGTACTGGTCTAATAATGGCGTCAACTACGGGCAAGCAAATTTGCTGTGGTATCGTCCAGGCAAATTAGGTACAGCGGATTTGGCTTTTGCAAAGTGGAACGGGTTCTTTGTTCGTTGTCTAGTAAGAAATAGTGAAAGTGATCCAGAATCCGGTATTACACTCCAACGCGCATATGAAATTGCTTATACTAACGCACATAAAGGCATGTGGGAAGAAATAACTCCAGGCAGCAATACATACCAATATATAGATTCTTGGAATGGTGGGCAGTACCAAGGAGAAGGTAGAGATGTGCGTTTCCTCATCCAAGACATGACTCCAGAAATTTGTAGTACGGCCACAGTAATAGACAGTACGGCCCTAGTCCTAGATATTCGCGACCAAACCAGTTACCGTATCGTAAAAGCTGCAGACGGTAATTGTTGGATGCAAGATAACCTTACCCTAGACCTTACCGCGCAAAATGCCAGTAGAGATATCAACACTAGCAATACTAATGCAAATGCCACCTCGCTTGATGCTCTGTTCGGCAGGTCCAACCGTGATATTAACAGCGATCCAGACGGCGGTCTTGCTCCCACTGGCATCACTACTTGGTCCGGCGCAGGTTATTTCTATGCTGACCCAAAGATATATACCATAAGTAAAGACCTTACCAAACAAAACGATGTATTATTACCACTACGAAACAGCAAGTATGGAATATACTATAATCTCTGTGCCGCATCTGCAGGTAGCTATTGCTACGGCGATTATTCCGGTGGAATAAAGTATTACGACAAACCAAATACATATATTGACGTCGAGTATGATATTTGCCCATCCGGCTGGCGTATGCCATCAGTTGATGACTATGGTATCATAATGGGTAGTACGTATCAGAATGATGGCACTAGCCTTCGATCCGCATTGCTTTTGCCTGTTTCCGGGTATTTCTATGCTGGCAATCAAACTGTGTCCAGCCAGGGTACTGATGGTTACTATGTTACCTCGACAGGCACTTCTGAAGTTGTCCGTGTTTTATATGTATACTCTACTGACTGGAACAACGCTCGGATTACTGGCTTTACTTATCTTGATGGATATTCTGTCCGTTGTATCGCCAAAACCGGAACCGAACCAGCTCCTTCTGGCAACTAGTCCTGTCTCGGTATAAGTATGGTATACTTATATACATGGACAACGTAAAAATCTTAGCTATCGTGGGTATGAGCGGCAGCGGCAAATCCGTCGTCGTAGACCATCTCACCGAAAAAGGTCATCCAAAGGTTTACTTTGGCGGCATGATTTACAAAGAAATGGAAAAACGCGGCATCGAGCGCACCGAAGACGGGGAATCAGAAAAACAGTTCCGCGAGATGATTCGTGAAACCGAAGGCAAGGATTGGGTTGTACGCCAAGTTATTGCCGAAGTAAAAGACCTTATCGCAGCAGGGCAAAAACGCATCGTACTAGATGGCGTTTATTCTTGGACAGAATACAAAACT
>JAZNDC010000020.1:0-25699 GCA_045587885.1 Candidatus Nanosyncoccus sp.
TGCGTATTATCGCCTTTATCTGCCGCATCTTTTGCGTCGTCAATTAAAGTGTTTACTTTTTCATCTTTTTTCTTGGGTAAGCTATCTTCCATACCATTATTATAACATATACGTTTTTTGCTATGTGGCTAGGGCGTAAAGTGTTCGATATCCTGTTATCCAAAACTAATGTAATCCAATTGCGCTTATTCTGCACAATTCTTCTTATGCGCCTTCAGCTTCTTCATTGCCCAGTCATAGTGAGAAGATAGACAGCTAACGAAATATGCGCCAAGCACTGAGCCGCCAACCCAAGAATACATGCCTTTAGTGAATAGTTGTTCTTCGCTCAGGCTTTCGGCTAACTTCATGACGTCTTTGTGGGATTTTTCAAACATCTTTCTAGCATATTCGAGTGAAGTCTTTTGATGTCTCTTCCAGTATTCAACATTCATATCGCCATAAGTCTTCCAAGTGTATGGTTCTGGCAAGAATGGTGCGTTACCGCCTTTATTCAGATTTGTATCTACAAATTCTAGTAACATGCGGTGCCATTCGTATAAGTGTACCCAAATATCGCGTAGGTTCTTGTCGCGTCCCCAGTGGCGTTCTTTCTTCGACGGATCGCCGGAGAAATCGAATTCGGTGTTCATTTCTTTCTCACTCATTGAATCAGCCATTTCGATTAGCTTAGCGTAATACTCTTCGCCAGCGCTAATCAAGTCCTGTTTGTTTCGTGGTCTTGGCATAAAAATGTCCTTGTTTACTACTTTGATTATATCATCAGGTGCTTATTTGTCTGAGAGTAAGTAGCTTTTCTTAATGAGCTCAAATATTAGTCCGTTCGGCAAAGTCCCATCGAGCCAAACCGTAATCCAGTTATTCTTATTCATATGATAAGCAGGGAAGACGTGGTCACTCGTTTCAGCAAAGTCATAGGTCTGATTCTTGTCAAATTTAAGATTAATCACGTCAATTTTACCATCATTTTTCAGCCCCAAACTTTTACCAGAAATACTTGCCACTAGTGCAAACCATTTCCGATTATCGCCATGTCGAAAAACCGCATACCCCGGATACCTCTCTGGCCACAAAAACTCCGGCTCAGTACCATACTCTGTTTTGATGTGCTCGATGATGGTAGTAATTTGTGGATTCTCGTACATCTTAGTTCAGTATTGCGATGCCACAGTTGAGGTAGGCGGCGAAAGTGCACCATATTATATATGGTAGCAACATCCAGAAGGCTGGGCGGGAGATTTTGTAGGTTTTAACCATAAGAACAATAATTAGTACCCACATTACCATTAACCAGACAAAAGCTGGCCAGTACCAACCGAGGCTAAAGAAGAGCGGTGTCCAAACAAAATTAAAAACTAATTGGACGGCGTAAATGATTAATGTGGTTCTACTGGCGTTTTTATCGGCAAGTTTGTTGGAATCGTACCCTTTTTTCCAAATGAGGTAGCTGGCTATCCCCATTAGAACGTAAAGGATAGTCCAAGCGACAGGAAAAAGCCAAGCCGGCGGAGCCAATGGCGGTTGGTTGAAGCTACTGAATTTGCTCATAGCATCGCGCGTAAAAAGCGAGATGATGAACCCGCCACCAAGAGGTACAGCGATAGCAAGAGCGATGCGCCAAGTTTTACCCCATGTTGATAGTTTTTTGGTTTGTCTTTTGTTTGGCATTTTAGTTTTCCTAGTTAGTTAATATTATTGTATCATACAATTCGTAAACAGTGATAATTCGGTAGCTATTCAATATTCTAGTTACTATTATACCATTGACATTGTATTTCAAATAACCGCCCCAAGGGCGGTTATTTCTGCATTATTCTTCTGCGGGAAGCTCTGCTTGTGAGCCTTCCGCTCGATTGCCTTTCTGATGATTGTGACTTTTTAGCCACTCTTTCTTTTCTTCTTCGGTCATAGCGTCAAGCTTTTCTTTAAGTTCTGCTTTTTTCTGCTCCCACTCTTCGTCCGTTAAATCGCCCGGTTTTCCTCGGTTTTTGCCGCGTTCTGGTCTTTCACCATCCTTTGGTTTGTGACTCTCTAACCATTCCTTCTTTTCTTCTTCAGTCATGGTATCTAGTTTAGCTTTGATTTCGGCTTTCTTTTCTTCGCTAAGCTCTGGCTTTTTATGAGTTTCACTAGATTCGGATTGTCCATTGTCGTTACTAGTGGCATTAACCATTTGGTTGGACGCCATTGCGGCTCCGCTAGCCATGGCGCCAATCACGAGTGCGGATGTAACAACTTTTTTTCTACGATTCTTATCTTTCATGTAATCCTTTCTTTTGCTGTTGTGCTTTAATTTTATCGGCCAAAGCTTAAACAAAAATGAAATTTTGTCATTAATGGCGGGGAAAGGTTACGATAAATTTAGCCAAATTTTTATTACTCTCGCAAGTTATCTGCCAGTCGTTTTGCTCGCAAAGAGTTTTGGCGATAGCAAGACCAAGCCCGGAACCATCTTTGGTTTTATCAGTTTGATAGAAACGATCAAAGATTTTTTCTTGATCTTCTTTAGATATCGTCGCACCATCATTCGTAACTGTAAAACCGTTTTTATCTAAAATGATAGATATTTTTTTGTCACCGTATTTTGTGGCGTTATCTAATAAGGTATCTAAAACTTGGAGCAAGTCTTGCTTCGGAAGTTTTATGACTTTATTATCGGAAGAATCTTTAAAAGAAATACTACCAGTGAATTTTGGCTTAAACATTTCTATACGTTTTTCTATTTCTGCTTTTAAATCAATATCTTCAATGGCACCCTTTTCAATATTGCCAGCATCCATTTTGGCGAGTTGTAATAAATCTAGTACTAATTTGTTGGCATGGCTTATTTCATCTTCAATGTTAGATTTCCATTTTTCATTTTCTTTACCAATATCCAAGGCTTCCATATTAGCTTGAATGACTGCAAGCGGAGTTTTTAGCTCATGAGAAGCATTAGCAATAAATAACTTCTGTTTATCATATGAATCTTTAACTGGCTCAACTATTTTTCGTGAGGTAAAGTAAACAATTAGAAAAGTAGCAACTTCAATAATTGCTCCAACACATAAAAGAGTGACGAGAAGACGCTCGCTGCCTTCTTTTCGATCGTTCTTGATAAAATCTTTCAATTCTTGGCCATCGTATAATGCAGGATTTGGCATACTAAAATCTGGTTCGGGCCTTGGCTCTGGTCGCATAGTTGATGAAAAAACCATAATTAGCACGCCAGATAAAACTAGGACGGTGGTCGTGACGGTCATCGTGATGATAATGATTCGGTTTCTTAATTTCTTAAACATATTATTTACTCGTTAATTTGTATCCTAAACCGCGAATAGTAACGATTCTGGCTTTGCTATGAGTTTTCTTTAGTAATTTGCGAATTCTAGACATGTAGGATTCTATATAATTATCTTCACCAAGACCATCTTCTCCCCAAACTTTGGCAAGTAAGTGCTCTTTACTGATTAATGTTTCTGGTGATTTCATTAATTCAGTAATAATTTCAATTTCTTTGGCAGTAAGTTGCTCGCCATTTAATGTTGCATTGGTTTTGTCTAATACTAAATCGTCATAAGTAATATCTGAAATATCAATAGTTTTTGGGCGACGAACTAGAGCTTTAATCCTAGCTACAAGTTCGGCAGTCTTGAATGGCTTAGCAAGATAATCATCTGCGCCATGGTCTAAATGGCTTATTTTTGTTTCAACTTCTGACAACGCAGATAGCATAATCACTGGCGTCTGAATATTCTTCTCGCGCATACGTTTTAGAATGTCGGTTCCGGATATTTTTGGCAACATGATATCTAAAACAACGCAATCATAAATATCGCTCATGGCATTTTCTAGACCATCTTCACCGTTGTTTACAAGATCAACCGAAATTCCTTGTTTTTCCAAATTATGTTTAACGGCTTCAGCCAGAAAAGTTGCGTCTTCTACATAGAGTACTCTCATAGTTTCTCCTTAATTAATTATAATATAATTCTGCACTCCCAAACTCAAATGAAACTGAAAACGTATCTTGGCATATATTTAAGTTCCGTTTCAGGAAAGTGGATGATAATGATACTGTATAATAATTAAAAAGGAGAACAAGCTTATGGAAAACGAAAATATTAAAAAGAAAGATACCGCGAAAGAGAAAATCATTCTCTTTGTAATTGGTGTACTCGTAGGAGCGGTGATTTCTACTGTGGCTTTCTTTGTTTATACAAAGACTTTGGGAACTAGCAGTAATACTAGCGGATCATCATCGCAACAAATGCCTGGTGGCGGTACTCCACCAGAAATGCCTAGTGGTGAAAATGGCTCAAATGGCCAAGGTGGTACTCCGCCAGAAAAACCAAGTGATGATAATAACTCCGAAGACGGCAATAATTGAAGGAATAAAAGGAGGAAAGCATAGTGGATAAAAAGCAAACTCTTAGGTATGGAGTTATAATCGCTGCGCTTGTTGTGACATTGGGTGTGTTTTGGTTTTTGATAATTGATACAGTTAATTCTGAATATGTCGCAAATAATGGCAATGTGCCAGCGATGAATGGTGGTGGTAATACATCGTATTCTGCAGTGAGAGAAATTAAAACTGACGATGACGTGACCGATGAAGAATTATCTTCTAAGAATGCAGATGAAAATGCGATTCTAGTATTTGGCGAAATTGAATCATCTTTAACTAATATTTCGGTTACAAAAACTGGTGATTCGGATGGTGGCGATAATACGAGTTTTTATGGTACCAACTCGGCCATACTTGCTAAGGATGGTGCTACGCTTACCATTAAAAATGCCAATATAACGACCGATGCAACTGGCGCAAATGGTGTGTTTTCTTATGGTGGCTCGGCCACGACGAATAATTCTGCGTCTGATGGTACCACGGTAAATATTTCCGATTCTACTATCACGACAAGTAAGGACAATTCTGGTGGTATTATGACTACCGGTGGTGGTGTGATGAATGCTGAGAATCTTACCATTACTACGGCTGGGACTTCTAGCGCGGCCATTCGTTCAGATCGTGGCGGTGGAACTGTAACGGTAAACAAGGGAACATATAAAACTACAGGCAAAGGTTCGCCGGCGATTTATTCTACGGCAGACATAACTGTGAAAAATGCGACTCTAATTGCAACGGCTTCTGAGGGGGCGATTATCGAGGGCAAGAATAGCATTACACTCGAGAATGTAACTTTGACTGACACTAATAGCTCGCTTAATGGTCAATCTACTACTTATAAGAATATCTTTCTTTATCAATCGATGAGTGGCGATGCGGCTTCGGGCAAGGCTGTATTTACTGCCAAGAATTCAACTATTACAACTAATAAAGGTGACAGCTTTTACGTGACAAATACGACTGCAGAGATTAATCTTGAGAATAACAAGATTGTAAATAATGACAGTACGGGTAATTTTCTAAGAGTTCAAAAAGATTCTTGGGGTAATTCAGGTAGTAATGGCGGTACGGTCACACTTAATATGACGAACCAAAAGGTTACTGGTAATATCGTTGTGGATTCTATTTCTAAATTAACAATGAATCTTGCTAGTGGCTCGTTATTTAGCGGTGCAATAAATGGTGAAAATGCTGGCGAAGTTGCGTTGGTATTGGATAATTCTAGTTCTATAACTCTAACAGGTGATACTTATATTAAATCGTTAACAAATGCCGATTCAACAAATAGCAATATTCATACAAATGGATACAAACTATATGTAAATGGCACTTTGCTAAAGTAAACGAAAAACCGGCTGCTTAGGCCGGTTTTTTATTCTATGCTTAGTTTTACGAGGAAACTACCATCGCCTAGTTCTGGCAGATTATCAATATGTCCAATTTTTGAATAACTGTAGTTTGTATTAAATGATTTATAAAAGACCACAAAGCAGTTGTTGCCAAACAGCATTACATCGCCGGCTTCGATGTGTTTTGGTTCATATGGGTTTGTCGGTAGAGTTTCATCCAAGTAAACATATTTTTCGTTACCATTTAAATCGTTCATTGTATATTCTAATGGTAATATTTTAGCTAAGGCGGAAGTTGTAGAATTATCTTCTAAGTTCACTTCGAACTTTTGTTCATTGATATTGATATAAATTTTGTCCACTCGTGTCTCCTGGTTGTAGTTTTGTTGATTGTTTTCGGATGATGAATTAGCCTTAATCAGAATGGTTGTAACGGCGACGGAAATAACTATAGTGATAAGGATTGGCAATGAGATTTTTAGTTTCTTATTCATTTGTGCCTCCATTCGGATTCTTGTATATATTTTACCTCATTTGCTGGTTAATTGTAATTTATTCGAAATCTAAATCTTAATTTGTTTTGTGGGCTTTTTAAATTTTGGCCAATGCTGCAAACGATTTGGTATCATTGTTCTGATGTTGCTTTGGCTTAGTACTTTGTCTTTGATTGTTCTTGAAACTCTCAGGGCGAGTGTGGCGTTTTTTCGTGGGCGTCTACCATAGTCTAGTAATTAAGTCCTGTAAAGGAATTAGTGTCTTTACCGTCTGAAAAAGTAAAGGAATACTCTTCGCCGTCTAAAACTCCATTTGGTTCGAGGTGTTCTGGTATGTTGAAAAGTTCTGGATTACTCTTAATGATGTTTTTGATTTTTTCAACTTCGTCGATTGGAATTGTGTGAAGATATTCTTTGTCATTAAACCAAGTAGTTACGTTTTCTTTTTTATTATCCGTGACTGTGATGCGAAAAATATATTTTGGAGCAGTAGGTGAGAGCCAGGCTGGCGATACTTTGTATTCAAAAATTATCATTAGTAAACTGTTTTGTCTTTAATATTATTGTATTCTTCAAAAACTTTTAAACATTCTTCGCGGTCGTGTTGTTCTAATAGTTCGTCTGGTATATTGGCTCTACCGCCCATAAGGGCATCAAACCTTTCATCGCGAAAACCAATGTTTTCGTTGTCGTCTAGAGTACAGCCATAATAAATTTTATTAATATTTGCCCACATAATTGCAGCAAGACACATAGGACATGGTTCGCTAGTGGTGTAAATTTCGCAGCCGAAAAGGTCGTAAGTGCCTAGTGCAGTTTCGGCTTTTCTGATGGCGTCGATTTCGCCGTGGCAGATGGAATCGTTATTTTTTAACACACAGTTGTGACCAGTAGCAATTGCCTTGCCATCTTTTACTACAACGGCGCCAAATGGTCCACCGTGGTTATTATTGATGCCGGTTCTGGCTTCGGCGATTGCGAGATCCATGAATTCTTTTTTATACATATTAGTATTATATCATTTTGCAACTAGTATCCATTTTCATATATAATGTATATGAAATGGAGATAATATGCTGATAAAAAATTGTAATTTGATTTCGATGGCTGAGGCGAGGGAAAAGTTTGAGCCGGGTGTGGATATTTTGATTGAAAATGGAAAGATTTCTAAAATTGGGAAGGGTCTAAAAGCGGATGGTGATGAAGTAATTGACGCGGCGGGTAAAATTGTGATGCCAGGATTTATTAACACGCATGCACATATTGCGATGAGTATTTTTCGTGAGACTTTGGATGGGTATACTTTGCAGAATTGGCTCGAAAAAAAGATTTGGCCGATGGAAGATAAATTAACGCCGGATGATGTTTACACGGCGTCGCTTCTTTCTTTTGTAGAGATGCTAAAGTCTGGTTCTGTGATGGCAAACGACCAATACTATATACCGGAATCAACAATAAAAGCAGCAAACGAGACGGGAGTACGTTTGATGCTGACGAGAACAATTTGCGACATTCCGCCGGTAACTGGTGGGGAAAGACTTGCTGAACTTGAAGAGCTAATTGAGAAATTCAATAAAAAATACGATACGATTCATTTTAATATTGGAATCCATGGATTTTATACTACCGGAAGTGAGACGGTGAATAAGAGTGTGGAGCTAGCAAAAAAGTATAATATGCCGGTACATGTACATTTTTGTGAAAATACGCAGGAAGTAAAAGATATTAAAAAATCTTATAATGTGGATAGCCCAGTAGAGGTTCTCGAAGAATATTTTGATGGTGTCCCAACGATTCTTGCGCATGCAGTAAAACTTAGCGAGGCTGAAATCGATAGACTTAGTAAATTAAATGTGAGCGTGGCGCATTGTCCGGTAAGTAATTTGAGGCTGGGGTGTGGCGTAGCAAAGATTCAGTGTATGGTGGATAAGGGAATCAATGTAACGATTGGTACGGATGGACAGGGTAGTGGGTCTAATATGGATATGTTTGACAGTATGAAGTTTGCGGCACTTCTTCAAAAAGGTGAGTTTGAAAATGCGGCGAATATGGATAGCTATGATGTATTAAGAATGGCAACAATTAATGGTGCAAAAGCACTTGGTGTGGCGGACGAAATTGGTTCGGTGGAAGAAGGAAAATCTGCAGATATTATTATGGTTGATTTAAATTCGATCGTCTGCCAGCCGGTGGGGAATGTGTTCTCGGATCTTGTTTATAATGCAAAAGGGAGCAATGTGGTAATGACGATGGTGGGTGGCAAGGTCGTAATGAAGGAAGGAAAAGTGCCTGGCATTAATGAGAGAGAGCTTTACAAAAAGTGTGCGGAAATAATTGCTAGGATTAGCTAAGTTTTGTTTTATAATGGTCGTAATAATAAAAGGAGAATAATGGATAATAAAGAAATCTACAAGAAAACATTGACGTTTTCGATTAGAAGGCTATTCTGGGATCTTGGTTCCATTGCCGTTCTAATTGTTTTGAGCGCGGCTGGGTTTTTCCTTGCCGATAAATTTACCAACAATGGTTTGATTGGGCTAGCAATTGGCGTAGTAGTAGCAATTGTTGCAATTGCGATTGCTTCGCATTTTATTTCTTATGTATTCAAGGCTGGTCAGATTGCAATGATGACAAAAGGCGTTTCTGAAGGGAAGCTTCCCGAGGATGTATACGGCGAGGGTAAGAAAATCGTAAAAGAAAGATTCCTCACTGTGGCTGGATATTATGCTGCAACTGGTGTGATCAAGGGGATTTTTAATCAGCTTGGTAATGCTATTTCGTCTGTTGGCAAAGCGGTTGGCGGTGATACTGGAAATGCGATTGGTAGTACCGTTTCTACTGTGATTAATACGATTGTGGCTTATCTTTGCGATTGCTGTCTTGGTTGGGTCTTTTATAAAAAGGACGAAAAAGCTGTGAAAGCAACGCTCGAAGGTGCGGCGATTTTCTTTAAGCATGGTAAAACTTTCTTTAAGAATATGGGCCGAATTTTTGGAATTAGTTTGATTTCTTTTGCGTTGATTGGTGGTGCATTCTTTGGAATTTCTTATTTAATCTGTATGGCATTTCCTGGTGCATTTGATTCGCTTGCAAATGAATTTGCAGAAATGATTGCGTCTGGCGAAGTGGGAGCAGATTCTAGCTTTCTTACAAATGCAACTAATTTGATGCTAATTGTATCTGGTATTGGCGGGGTAATGATGTGGAGTATTTTGCACTCTGTGTTTGTGCGTCCATTTATTTTGGTTGGTGTACTCCGCAACTTTATCGAGTCTGGCAAGACAGAAAAAATTACAGAAGCTGACTTAAGTGAACTTGATAAGAAGTCTAGCAAGTTCAAAAAAGCTCACGCGGAAGCCTAGCTTAAATTGCATGCTATAATCTAGGTATGATAATCCCGATTGCTTTGGCTATAAAGCAAGATCTGTTTGTGGGAATAAAAAAGGGGAGACCTGGGGTCTCCCTTTTTTGTTGCTTGATTTAAAGGAGGATTATTTTGCGCTTGCAGTGGTGATCATGCTGCCGCCGCTTATGCTAACGATAATGTTCACGCCATCTGCTTCATAATACTCGAACTTGATTCCGTCCCCCTCTTTTAGGAACAATTGCCGTTCATTTACGGTGATCGGCGCGCGGTATAAATTGCCGTCGACTACGTAATAGAATTGGGTGGTCCCTTCGATTTCAGCCGTGTAAATGGCTTCGATGGTCCCACTTTCCTTCTTGAACGCCACCGATTCGGGCTGGTCAGGCTGCTCGGGCTCTTCCACCACTTCGGTAGGTTCAGGCTCTGAGTATTCTTCACCCTTTACGGTTGCCATATATTTATTAATGGCTTCGTCTAAGGTGTCGGCCACGACTGCAAGTGAGTAATTCTCAACATTGCAGATGCCGTAGCACTGAACCAGACCTGCCTTACCTTTGAGGCACATTATGTAGCTAGGATAGCCACCAATGTTTGCCGGTAGCGGGAATGTGGCTTCATAGCCTTTCTCCTGCACCAGTGCCTCGACGGCTGCTTGTGCCGAGCTTTCCTCCGCGCCGAGAATCTCATACTGTACCATTTCGCCTGTGCTAGTATCGATTTCGAGCCACGCTAAGTTAGACTCAGCATTGTTGGCAGCTGTTAGGCCGGTGTAGAATACCACCTGTCCGCTTCGGTCCAGCGTTGAGTTATACCCGAAGAAGTTTGCATATTGCGACGCATCGGTCTTCTGGGTGTCCGCGGGGTTTCTGTTTGTGCGGTAGTAATAACTGGTCCGCCAAACATTTGTTTTTGAAAAAACATTATTCCAGAAACCACCGACGTAGGAGTAGTGCCACTCCGCTACCTTCATGAGATAGTTCAGCGAGAATACATGATCTATCCATTCCGGTGCTTCTTGCACCTTGAATTCACTGCTCTCGCCGGTTTGGGCATTTGTGAGTATAAAGCTTGTTACAGTCTTTACTCCAAACAACCCGGCTGTAGCTCTTTTTACCCCGGTAACCCAGTAGGGGGTTCCAGTTTCATCGATTTCGAGATAACTCTCATCGAATATATAGGAACTATACTGGTTTCTCAGGTGTCTCCGTAAGTCATGAGACCAAAAGGCACCAGGCGAATATTGGATAGTCTGGTCGAGTAAGACTACTGTTGCGTCCTGGACCACCCTTCCATTGTCTGGTGTTACCTCTACGAGTACGTAACCTGGGCACCCATTGTGGCGTGCCTTGTTGTACTTGAAGAGGCCGCCATAGTCGATGACAGAGAGTCTGTAGTACTTACCTTGATATTTAATCAAGTTGTACTCATCGTCTACGTCGTACCAGGACGCGTGGGCGATCCCGGCGATTTTTTTATCGCCGAGGAGATCGGCCGTGTCGAGGTCGACCAACGGGAACTCCTTGAGGTTTTCCTTTTCTGTGAGGTCAGGGAATACCTCTTTAATTGTTGCTTCTGATACTGTTACTTTAGCAACAGTCCTTGCCTTGTCGGCTTGGAACATATTGCTTGAAATCAAGCAAAGTACCATGAAAACTGCAAAACCACCTGCTACTATGCCGCAAGCGATTCTTCCAACTCGGAACGGTACATCTTCGTCTTCGGCGTCTAATGAAAACATGAATACTGTTGTTCCTGCACAAAACAGGACCAGCATCATGAACCACCAGAACCCCTCCGACCTTAGTGACAATGCTGGTAAACAGAGGTAGTATACCAATGCGCACAGCAAAACACTGATCACCGCTGAAATAATGCCCCCAGGGGCTACGTTTAGTTTCTTCATCTTTCTTCCTCCTTGTTAAGCGACGCTGGCTCCACGGCCAGATGCTTTAATTATAGCATAAATTCAATAAAAAGTCAATACGTAACAGGTTAGAAAAGCATATACGTCTTTACTTTTTGGAAAAAAAGTGGTATAATAAATATATTATGGTAAAGAGGATTGCGAACTTTGTTACGAAGTATTGTTATATTGTGTTCGTAATCTTTTTGATACTTGCTGGACTATGTGCGTATCTAGCTACAAAGGTGAAAATTAACCACGATATTTATTCTTATATGCCGGAAAGCTCGGAGACTTCTCAGGGTCTTACTATCATGAAGGACGAGTTTGACTATGGTGAGACTAGTACGTGGAAAATGATGTTTGAGGATTTGAGTGAGGAAGAACGGAGCGAAGTTAAGGCACATATAGAGTCTGTAGAAAATGTAAAGTCGGTGGCGTATGACGATTCGGAAGATTACAACCAGCAGCACGATGAGCATTTTTATTCGCTCTATGAAATAACACTAGATGCGCCGGCGGATTCGGAAGAGGCAAATAAAGCTTACAATGAAATTTATGATTATTTTAGATCAAATTATAAATTCTATCAGGCGGGGGAGGTATATACCAATAATGCGACAGTAGTGTCGATTACAATTACGGTGTTGGCGGTGGGTACGGCGATGGTGATTTTGACGGTGATGAGCGAATCGTTTATCGAGCCGTGGCTATATCTTTTTGCGATTTTGATTGCAGTGGTGCTAAACAAAGGTACCAATATTATTTTTCCGAATGTGTCGCATATTACGGATAGTATTTCGATGGTTTTGCAGATGGCGCTTTCGATGGATTATGCGATTATGTTGTCGTCGCGTTATCGCCAGGAAAAGAATGCAAAGGACCATCCACACAAAAGCGTGGCGATGAACCGCGCTCTCCGCTATTCCTTTGGTGCGATTTCGTCTAGCTCGATTACGACGGTAGTGGGGTTAGTTATCCTGGTGTTTATGAGTTTTACGATTGGGCGCGATATGGGCCTGGTGCTATCAAAAGGCGTGGTACTTAGCCTAGTTTCAATTTTTACGATTTTGCCAGCGCTACTACTTTTGTTTGATAAAGCGATTGAAAAGACTCATAAAAAGACTTTGCATTTCAAAATGAACTGGATGGGCGACAAAGAATTTCGTTTGCGAAAATTAGCTTTGCCGGTTTTTGCGTTAATATTTGGTGGCGCGTTTTTCCTGAAAGGTACAACTGGAATTCTATTTACTGATTCGGAAAACAACAGAATCAAAGATGTGTTTCCGGTGGTAAACCAAACGGTGCTAGTGTATGAAAATGAAGATGAAAAAGACCTCGCAGATTTTTGTCACAAATATGAAACGAATGAAGACGTAAAACGTATTGTTTGTTATGGAAATACTATTGGCGAGCAGGAAAAATATGATGAGATAATTGCAAAAGCAAACGAACTTTCTGAAATGAAGATTTCTGGAATGGGTGCAAATAATCGCGAAAAGGTGGAAGCGGAAGACTATCTCGTAAAGGCGATTTATTATTTTTATTATCGTGGCGATAAACATAGTATGAGCTTGCCAGTGTTTGCAAAATTTGTGCGTGACGAAGTACTTACGAGTGATAAATTTAGCGGAGAAGTAACGAACGAGACGCGTACGAACGTGAACCGTTTGACGAAATTTGTGATTCCGGAAGAAGCGGCAAAGGCGCGCAGTCGTAACGAAATTGCGGAACTGCTTGGTGTGGACGCGGCAAAACTAGACGAGCTCTATACGCTTTATTATGCAAAGCATCCAACTGGTGTGAAGATGACTTTGAATCAATTCGCAAAGTTTGTGAAGAATGATATTTTGACGAATCCGGAATATGCTTCGATGGTGTTGGCAGAGCAAAGAGCGGATCTAGAAAAGCTGTTGGCACTTACGGATGCAAGTTTACCAAGTGCGGCTACGCCAGAAGAATTGATTCGTTTTGCACTCACGAATGGTGTGATGAAAAATGAGCTTGGTATTACGGACGAGGAAGCAAATGAAGTGCTTAGTGCGATGGATTCTGTGAAAGAAATTGTTGATCAGTATGCTCAGCAGTATCCAGAAATTGCGGAGATTTTGGAGCCGTTTACAAAACAATATACCTACAGCGAATATATAGAATATGCAGAAGAGCTTGGCGATCTATTAAAAACTGCCAAAACCAAACTAGAAGAAGTGAACGATAAGTATCAGCTAGGATTAGATTTATCATTCCTAGACGATGTCCAAGTTGATTTGACTGCAAAATTTGAAAGATTGAAGCTAGCGGAATATGTGGTGGACAATCGCAACACAAAATATAGTGCGTGGGAACTTGCGCAGGCGTTTGGGTTAAACTATGAGCAGCTAAAACTTGTATATGCACTGTATGATTATCGCTATGTGCATGGTGATCCTTGGATGTCTATTGAGCGTGTGATTAACTTTTTGACAGACGAAGTGTTTACGGATGTGAATTACAGTTCGCGTTTAAATGAGGCGCAGAAAGACAAAGTGCGCGTGATGTCTGGGCTGATGCTAGCGGCACGCACGGGTGTGCCATATACTTATGATTCTTTGTATGCGGCACTTACTCCACTTGGCGAGAGTATTGACATAAATCAATTGTTCCTCGCATATATTTATCATGGTTCGATTTATGATTATGATGAGGATTGGACTTTGAGTTTAGAAGATTTTTCGAATTTCTTAAACGACAAAATTATTACGGACGATAGATTTGAATCGCGAATTGACGCAGAAAAACGTAAAACGATAGAAGACGCAAAAGTGACGATTGCGGATGCGAAAGCTTCGTTAATTGGCGAGAAACATTCACGCGTGTTAATTGAAACTGAGCTTCCGGCGGAAGGTGAAAATACATTCAAATTCTTGCAAAGTGTGAAGGACGAAATGGGTGAAAAGAAAACATTTCTTGCTGGTGACTCGGCGATGGCCTATGAGATGTCTAAGACGTTTGGCGGTGAAATGGATTTCATTACGCTACTTACAATGATTGCAATATTCATCGTGGTGGCGCTAACATTTAAGTCTATCCTAATTCCACTGGTGCTAGTGCTCGTGATTCAGTCTGCAGTATATATTAATATGGCGTATTTGTCGCTGACTGGGCAGAGCATATATTTCATCGCACTAATTATTGTACAAGCGATTTTGATGGGTGCCACGATTGACTACGCGATCCTTTATACGTCGTATTATTTGGAGCAGAGAACCTATGGTGAAAAAGATATCAAGCACGCAATTATTGCGGCTTACGATAAATCGATGCATTCTATTCTCACATCGGCAAGTATTTTGATATTGGTGACGGCGATTGTAGGTAACATGGCGTCGGCGATTGCAGCAAAAATTTGCCAGTCTATTTCGGGTGGTACGTTGGTGGCGACGTTGATTATATTATTATTGCTGCCAGCACTTATTGCAACGATAGATAGGTTTATCGTCAAAAAGAAATAATTTCTTGAAATATCAGTCGTTTTATGTTATAATATTGATAGACACTTTTTAGTGTGGAATTTTAATTTGTAGAGGGAGGAACAACACATGAATGAAGATGTTGAATACTTAGCTGAAGAAATTGCCCTTTCGATATGGAATGGCAAAATTAAACAAGAGCTTGATTCTAAAGAAAAAGAATACTACTTTGTGGATCTTACGACGCTTCCGGTTGAAAAATTGCCGACTGACAAAGAAGAGCTGAAGGAATATCTTCACGAGCTGAAAGAGGGAATCGTGGATGTATTCCATATGTTAGATGATAGCAATAGGATGATGGGGGGAGATGGAATCTATAAACCTTCTAAGATTAGAGTAAAGAAAGGAAAAGGTGAAAGCCTGATGATTTATCTCTAAATTCAAAGTTTCTTCCTGTTTAAGAACCCGCCAATTGGCGGGTTTTTCCTGTTAACATGATATAATGTACTTATGCGGAAAAAGTCCGATTATATTCTGAGATTAGCGCTTCTTATTGGTGATGCAGTAATGCTGATTCTGTCTTTTGCGGCAGCTTATGCAATTCGTGTCCATGTAGATCCAAGACCGTATGTTTTTGAATCACAAATTACAGAATTTACTTTGGCCACTTTGGTGCTTTTGCCAATTCTTTTGATTATTCTATCGGCGTTAGGATTATATAAAAAGTCTGTATTTTTAGGACAATCCAGGATGCCAGAAATTGGTAGACTTATTCTTGCCGCAGTGCTGTCGGTGGCTGCACTTATTGTGTATGATTTTTTTACGGGGAACGAGCTATTTCCAGTACGCGTGATGGCGGTGACATCTATGATACTTTGTTTTGTATTTTTGGTAATCGAAAGGATGTTGGTAAGACTAGTAATGCGCCAAGTTTTCCGTAGGGATTATGGTACAAAACGTGTGATTATTATTGGTAATAGCAGGAATACGGAATATGTTGCGGACTATATTACATCTACTCCAGAAAGTGGTTACAGATTGGCTGGGATTGTGGCTTCTAGGAAGTTTATCCCGAAGGATTTAAAAGACAGACAATATACATCTCTTAAGGACGCGCTTAAAAAAGTACGCGCCGATGTGATATTCCAGACTGATGAAAAATCTACAGAATATGTTTATCGCCAGGCAATTCATAGGCATATGATGTATTATTTTGTACCGAGCGAGACCAACCTTTCGTCTCATTTTGGCGAAATGGAACTAATCGGCACAATGCCTGCAGTGCAAGTGAGAGTTACGCCACTTGCCGGTGGAAATGCCGTACTAAAAAGGATTTGTGATATTATACTGTCGTTAATCGGTATATTTTTGGGGTTAATTCCAATGGTGATAACATGGATTATTTTAAAGCTTGGCGACATCAAGCATTCAGCACTTTACGTAGATGAAAGATTAACTCAATACAATCGTAAGTTTCGTTGCTACAAATTCCGTTCTATGAAACCGGAGTATTGTGGAATGCCTGCAGAAGAAGCTTTTACAAAAATGGGTAAACCAGAATTGATAAAAAGGTATCGTAAAGGTGGTGATTATATCAAGAATGACCCGCGTATTACAAAATTTGGACATTTTATTCGTGCGACTTCTATTGATGAGCTGCCACAACTTTTTAATATTTTGAAAGGTGATATTTCTTTGATTGGACCTAGAGCTTTGCTTCCTGGTGAGCTTCGCGATTATGGTGATAGGTCACTAATTTTATCGATAAAATCTGGGCTTACCGGGTTTGCACAAGTGTCTGGTAGGCGTGATATTCCGTTTGAAGAACGAAGAGCATTGGATATTTATTATGTAATGAATTGGTCTTTGACACTTGATCTTGCGATATTTTTCAAGACAATTGCAGCAGTACTAAAACGTGACGGAGCAAAATAATGAAGGTTGCGTTAGTTTGTGATTGGCTAACTAATGTAGGGGGTGCGGAAAAAGTATTGTTTCGGATTCATCAGATGTTTCCAGATGCACCTATTTATACTTCACAATATGATCCAAAGGGAATTAGTTGGTTTAAGGATGCAGATGTAAGAACTGGAAAAATGCAAAAGTATCCAACAAAACTACGTAAGATTTTAGGGCCACTTCGTCAAAGATATTTTTCTAAACTTGATTTATCTGAATACGATTTGGTAATTTCGGTGACTGGAGCGGAGGCGAAATCTGTGAAAGTGCCAAATGGCAAACATATTTGTTATTGTCATGTGCCCACACAATATTATTGGCAAATGTATGATGAGTATGTAAAAAATCCTGGGTTTGGGTTGCTGAATCCTTTGGTGAGGTTTTTCTTTAAGTTGTTTGTGAGGCCACTTCGTAAGGCAGATTTAAAAGCAGCACAAAGGCCGGACCAATTTGTAACAATTAGTGAATATGCGCGCGAACAAATAAAGAAATATTATGGACGTGAAGCGGTTGTAATTCATCCGCCAGTGGAGGTGGACGATTTCAAAAAAGGAGCGGGCGCAGAGAAAAAGGATTATTTTGTGGTTACTTCACGACAGGTGAATTGGAAAAGGATTGATCTTGCTATTAATGCCTGTATGATGACGCAGAGATATTTAATTGTGATAGGTGAAGGACCGGAAAACAAGAGGCTTAAGAAACTTGCGGAAGGTTCTAAACATATTAAGTTTTTGAAGTTAATGAATAAAGAAAAGTTGGCTGGATACTTGGCGGAGGCGAAAGGGTATCTTTTTCCAAGTATTGAACCATTTGGGATTGCGCCAGTTGAGGCACTAGCGGCTGGTTGTCCAGTGATTGCTTATAATGTTGGTGGAGCAAAAGACTATGTGAAGGACGGTAAAAATGGTTTGCTGTTTGAAGAACAAAGTGCGAAGTGTCTTGCGGAAGCAATACTTGCTTTTGAAAAAATGAAATTTGTTCCGGAAAAAGTTTCAAAGAGTGTCGAGGAATTTAGTGCGGAAAGATTTGACATGAAACTAAGGAAGCTCGTTGATGAAAAGATTAAATAAAATTTATAAGTATTTATTTTTGGCTTTTCCGGCAGTGCTTTATTTTTCGTATTTTCCGGTGATAGGAATCGGCGCAAATGAAACGATGAATTTTGAATTGTCTTTGCCGTTAGTTTATTTGGTGCTTTTTGATATAATTGCTGTCATTTTGATGATTAGCGAAAAGAAATTGAAAGATATTCTAAAGCATAAACTGTGGTTTCTTTTTCCGGTTTTTGCAACAATTTCTATTATTTGGTCGTTAAATGTAACGCGTGGAATTTTGACTGCAGGAATAATTTGGGCGATTTTGATTGCTGGCTTTTCTATTGTATTGTTCAGGGATTCAATTCTTAAAAATACGTGGGGGAGTTTGAAAAAAGTAATATATGTGTCTGGCGGCGTGGCAGTTTTGTGGTGCGTGGTCCAATGTATTTTAGATTTGGCAGGGGTAACGCGGGATGTGAGTTTGCTTTGTGAGGGATGTGTGAAAGAGATGTTTGGGTTTCCACATCCAAATGGGTTTGCGATAGAGCCGCAATTTATGGGCAACCTCCTAATCGCCCCTGCAATGCTTAGTATATATTCCTTAGTAAATAGAATTGCTAAGCCTAATTCGCAACAGAAACACTCACGCGGTAATAATTTTCACAACAGGTCAGTCGGAGCTCACACGAAATTACAGTTTCGTGATTCACACCGTGACTGTTGTAAAAATTATCCCGGTTCGTGTTTAAATTGTTGCGAATTGGGTTTAGCAATTCTGTTTGCGTTTGGGGTGTTTTTGACGTTTTCGCGAGGGGCGATTTATGCGTATATCATTGGTCTTTTTGCATTAGTTTTATTTAGAATGTTTGTAGAAAAAAAGAAAGGCTCGTTTATTATTTTGCCGGTAACAATTTTTGCGTTTTTGTTTACTTTGAATGCGCAGGGGATGATGTCTGCTTTTTCGGGACTAGGTGAAACTTATAATTCTGGTATAGAAAAAGTGATAAATCATTTGTCGCTCGGTGTGATTGATTTAAGAAATAAGGGTGCTGCGCCAGAAGAGAATAATGATACTAAGGATGAGATATCTTCGGAGGCGATATTCGATGGCTATGTAGCAGAGTCTACCGATACTAGAATGAGATTAACTGGTTCTGCAATTAATATTTGGAAACAGGATTTAAAAACTATAGCCTTTGGCGTTGGTTTGGGCGGTGCTGGTCAAGCGTTGTTTAATAATAATCTTTCTCCTGCTCCAAAAGAAATTGTGCAGAATGAGTATGCGAGTATGTTGCTTGAAACGGGTGCAATTGGTTTTGTACTATTTATTTTTACAATCGGGTTAGCGTTCTTTGTAGTTTGGAAAAAAGCTGATAATACAATTGTGGTTGCATTGATGGTGGCTTACTGCGTGACATTGTTCTTTTTCTCAGGCTATCCAAATGCGTTGCATATATATTTATTACCAGTCATGCTTGCGACGACAATTAAAAAAGCCCCCTAACTAGGGAGCTTTTCTGTGGCGGCCAGAGAACACGCAGTAATCTCTTTTTAGAGTGCTGATATTGCGATAATCGGCAACATTTGCTGTTGCTTCTGCGACTCCGTATAATGCGTATAATGAGACAAGTTCTTCAGATGTTTTTCCGTATAAATAACGAGAAACAATTCTATGCACGGGGTCGGTGCAAGAGATGAACGTTATTGTAAGTGCAATGAGAGCTGCAATTTGGGATGCCGTGATTTTATCCAGGACTAACAATGTGATTACTGGTATACATAATACATATGGAAGGTCGGTATAAGCGATCGCCGCAATAGTAACCTTGTGGGCCGCTTCTTCCATCTTTTTCTCAATTTTTTCTTTTAGATCATCTAGTTGGTGTAAACAGCCAATTCGAGTTAACTCTAAATCATTTTTTGGAATATTTTTTAGTTGTATCGATAATTGAGAAAATGCTTGTTTATAACTTTCGTCTCGTATTTTTTCGAAGTCTTTTTCAAAATCATCTTTAATTTCATTGATTGTGCGTTGAAATGCGAAATCATATGTTGAACCTCGACGAAAAAAAGATAAAAAACTCATATTGCCACCTCCTTCTTAAAGTGCTCGCCACCACTATTATTATACAATAAAATATAGCTCTTGTACAGGGCTATATTTTGCTAGGTCAAAATGGATTTATTTGTCTACCACTTCGCCTTCGACTGGTTCGTCGTCGGATTTTTTGTCGTCTGACTTTGCGTCGTCTTTTTTGTCTTCGGACTGAGCTTGGTAAAGCTTTGCACCGATTGGCATGATTTTGTCGGAAAGCTCTTTGGTGGCTTCTTCGAATTTGTCCTTGTCTGCGTCGGCGTCGTTTAGGACTTTTTTGGCTTCTTCGACAGCTTTTTTGATAGTTTCTTTGTCTTCGTCGCTGATTTTGTTTTTGTAATCAGAAGGCATTTTTTCAGCTTGGTAGATAGTGTTTTCTAGGTGGTTTCGAGCGTCGATAGAATCCTTTTTCTTCTTGTCCTCTTCGGCGTGAGCTTCAGCTTCTTTTTGAGCTTTTTCGATATCTTCTTTGCTCATGTTGCCAGAGTTTTGGATGGTGATAGATTGCTCTTTGCCAGTGCCTTTGTCTTTGGCGGTAACATTGAGGATACCGTTGGCATCAAGGTTGAAGGTAACTTCAATTTGAGGTACGCCGCGTGGAGCTGGTGCAATGCCATCGAGGATGAAGCGGCCGAGAGATTTGTTGTCTGCGGCGAATTCACGCTCACCTTGGAGGACGTGGATTTCTACCTGTGGTTGGTTATCAGATGCGGTAGAGAAGACTTCGGATTTAGAAGTAGGAATAGTGGTGTTGCGGTCGATAAGTGGGGTACGCACACCACCCATGGTTTCGATACCAAGGGTAAGTGGGGTAACATCGAGAAGGAGAACGTCCTTGACGTCACCTTGGAGTACGCCACCTTGGATAGCTGCACCTACGGCTACGACTTCGTCTGGGTTTACGCCCTGCATTGGGTCTTTGCCAAAGATGGATTTTACTTTTTCGACAACAGCTGGCATACGAGTCATACCACCTACCATTACGATTTCGTCGATGTCTTTGGTGGTGAGTTTTGCATCCTTAAGAGCCTTTTCTACTGGGCCAGCAAGACGGTCGAGAAGGTCTGCTACGAGCTCTTCGAGCTTAGCGCGGGTAAGGGTAGTTTCAAAGTGCTTTGGACCATCGGCATCAGCAGAAAGGAATGGAAGGTTGATATCGATAGAAGTAGAGGACGAGAGCTCCTTCTTGGCTTTCTCGGCTTCATCCTTCACACGTTGCATAGCGGCAGCGTCGCCTTTGATATCAATACCAGATTCTTTCTTAAACTCATCTACGAAGTAATTTACGATGATGTTATCGAAATCTTCACCACCGAGGTGAGTATCACCGTTAGTGGACATTACTTCAAAGACACCGTCACCAAGTTCAAGTACGGAAACATCGAAAGTACCACCACCAAGGTCGAAGACTACGATTTTTTCGTCTTTCTTGGATTCGAGACCGTAAGCTAGAGCAGCTGCGGTTGGCTCGTTGATAATGCGCTTTACCTCGAGGCCGGCAATTTTACCAGCATCTTTGGTAGCTTGACGTTGAGAATCGTCGAAGTAGGCAGGAACAGTAATAATAGCTTCGGTTACTGGCTCGCCAAGGAAAGCTTCGGCGTCGGCTTTAATCTTGGAGAGAACCATCGCAGAGATTTCTTCTGGAGTGTATTCTTTGCCATCCATCTCTACAGCTACGCCTTGGCCCTTCTTTACGATTTTGTATGGGCTAATTTCGAGGTCGTGCTTGACTTCTTTGTCTTCGAACTTACGACCAATAAGACGCTTGATGCCATAGATAGTATTCTTTGGGTTGGTGACACGTTGACGTTGAGCAACTTTACCTACAAGGCGCTCGCCTTTTTTGGTAACAGCTACTACTGATGGGGTGGTGCGATCACCTTCGGCGTTGGTGATTACTTCTGGCTTACCAGCCACCATATAAGCAAACGCAGAGTTTGTTGTACCGAGATCTATACCAATGATTTTTGACATATTTTAACTCCTTTTTCGTTAATTTTGTCTAGCACTCTTTGCGTGTGAGTGCTAATTTAATCTAATTGTAGTCCGTTAGCACTCGTTTGTCAAGACCGCTAGAACGCTTTTTGACATTGATTTTTGGGTATTTTATGGTATAATTATATTAAAGGGAAAAGGGAGAAAATGTACATTAAAAACTAGGAGGTGATTTTTGTGGAGTATTTTGAAACTATTAGTTATGTAAGCGGGGCTTTTTGGCACTGCTCAAAAGGCAGAGACGAAAGCTTTGAATTAATAGATTTGTCTAGCAAGACCAACGGAATTATCCCTATTAAAAATCCCGATGCGGATTTATCAGAGTTTTTTGATCTATTTGATCAAGAAAATGAAATTGCAAGGTATATGAATGAAAACCATTCAGAAATTCGTAATATGCTTGACGGTAAGCACGAGAAATACAATCTCTGTGGAATATCAATCCTCTCCAATGGGTTGATACGTTTTCATTTTACAAATGGGGTATATTTTACTGGGGACAATGTTCCACTGAATATGAAAAAATGCCCATGTTTTATGGTTTTGTTTGACGATCCGACGAGAAAGAGGTTCGTTATAGAATCGGAGAAAAAGGACTTCTTTTCCGATAGCCCTATAATTGTTGAAATTCGTGCATACCAGTTTGACAGTGAATATCGCACAATAAAGACAGGACATTTAGACGGTAAACCAGTTGTATTTGTGACAGAAAGAAATTAGCTGTATTATTATCCCTTGACCTTTTACCCTGGCTACGGCCAGGGTTTTTCTTGCTTTTTTGTTGAAAATATGAGACAATGGTACGGTGTTTTTAAAAAACTAGTACATTTTGAGAGGAGGGGAAGAAGATGACAACGCTTGAAAGAATGTTTCGTGAAAAGACAAGCTGGGAGTTATTGTGTCCGAGTGAGGATTATACTATATCGATTGATGATATAAGAGTGTTTCACCGTGGTAGAAATATCCCAGTTTCTTTAGCTGACGGCAAAGAAATAATGAGTGGTTGGAGAAAAAACGATATTTTGTATACATATATCGAAATTACTCCAACAGCGGTGCAAAAAATCTTGTCTGGTAAAGACGAATACTTTAAACTAGAGAAAGTTGCTGTTACGAATGACAAAAGAATCGAGTTTTTCTTTAGCAGAAAAGAAAGTTACCATGCTTCGAGTATCGAAATTGATCTCGAGATGCGCCCGAGCTTTACGGTTTCTTTGTCCCACAAAAGTGGTGACATTGTTCAAAAAACTCGCGTTTCAGTTGACGCTGATAGGACTACTCATATTGAGGCGTTCTGGTAATATTAGAACAAGGTTGTCTACCCCTGGCTTTATGCCAGGGGATTTTTTTGTTATAATAAAGATATGGCGATTGAAAGATTGGTCGAGCCGACGCTCGCAAATGATGATTCTGAAGAGGCGAAAATTGAAATTTCACTTCGTCCGACGAGTTTTGATGAATATATTGGCCAAGAGCATCTAAAAAATAATTTGAAACTGGCGATTGATGCTGTAAAAAAGCGAAACGACGGCCAAACTCTAGACCATATATTATTATATGGTCCACCAGGGTTAGGAAAAACTACGATGGCGGGTGTGATTGCGCATGAACTTGGGGCTTCTCTTCGCGTGACTTCAGGTCCGGCAATTGAAAGGGCGGGGGATCTTGCGTCTATTTTGACGAATTTAAAAGATGGGGATGTGTTGTTTATTGATGAGATTCACAGGCTTCGCCGGGCGGTGGAAGAGGTGCTTTATTCTGCGATGGAGGACTATAAGCTAGATATTGTGATTGGTAAGGGGCCGGCAGCTAGAAGTGTTAGGCTGGATTTACCGAAGTTTACGGTGATTGGTGCCACAACGAGGACGGGGTCTCTGGCGGGGCCACTTCGTGATAGATTTGGGATAATTCACAGATTAGAATATTATAAAGAGCCGGAGATTGAGCAAATTATTAATCGTACGGCAGGGATACTTAATACTACAATTAAGCCAGAGGCCACGGAGCTATTGGCGACTCGTTCGCGTTTAACTCCGCGTATCGCAAACAGGATTTTTAAACGCGTGCGTGATTATGCTGATGTAAATGGTGACGGGATAATTGATAAAGTTACTGCAGAGAAATCACTAGATTTGATGGAGATTGACTATCTTGGGCTAGATCCGGCAGATAGAAATATGTTGAAGCTGATGTATGAAAATTACGGAGATAGACCAGTGGGGCTTACTACAATCGCAGCTCTGACTGGTGACGAGGCGACAACGATTGAGGATTATTATGAACCATATCTTTTGCAACTTGGACTTCTTGCTCGTACTCCTAGGGGTAGAGTAGTGACTGAAAAAGGCAAAAGGCATTTACAAAATCCACAAAATAATGTATAATAATAAAAAGGAGATCCTATTATGGACGAAGGATTAAACAAAATTCGCCACGAGCGAAGCAAAAAAGATTTCCCTTCTCTTAAGCTTGAAGATGATGAATTTGTTGAGTTTGCTTTTTCTAGGGCAAAAATCTATATATTTGCGGTTTTGCTTGCTATTATGTGTGGTGCGGCTGTTGTGCTTGCAATTTTGCTTTTTGCTTTAATGCAACAGGATATGCTTGATGATATGGGAAGGAACTTCTTGTATATAATACTATCTGCAATTATTATCGCTGCGCTTGTAGCAGCGGTTACGGCTATATATGTATATCGTGGTAATAAATTGTTTATCACAAATAAGCGTGTTATCCAAATGATAATGCTATCACCTGTTGCTACTTCGCTAAATATTATTGATTTAACTTCTGTTGAGGATGCTAGCTTTCGCCAGAGTGGTTTGGTCCAAAAATTACTACATTTAGGGACATTTAGATTGGCAACGGTGGGTGATGAAACGACTTATACTTTTAAGTATTCAGATATTTCTCCGTCTGAGCTGAAGGAAGTATCTAAGTTAATCTCGGAAGCAAAGAAGAAGAAAAAAGGTGACGAAATAATTATTTATTAGAATTAAAAAACCGCCATAACGGCGGTTTTTTGTTGTTTAATTGCGATTGGATTTAATGTAATCGTCTTCTTTTTCGAGGTCTGCTTTCAAGATATATTCTTTGCATTTGCCGTTTTCACAGTTCGCAGGAGTGTAGGAATAAGAGCTACCAGCAATGCCAAGATTAATCCCGTTTGGATCGGTCCATAGGTTCGGGTCGATAACTGTGATATTTTCTTCGCTGATGGTTTCTGGGTAGTACTTGTGGTCTTTGTAGAAACTTTCCTCTAGTGCATAATACATGGCGTTGATGGCGGTTTTGCGCTGTTCGTCGCGGTCCATGGCGTCTAGATTGGATTTTTGGACAAAGAAGAGAATTAAAAGTAGAGATGCAAAGATTGCAACAATAATGATTTCGATAATGGTAAAACCTTGTTTTTTATTCATGGGTTTATTATAGCATAAAAAATGGTAGTAGGCGCGCTTCGCGCGCGGTACTACTGCGATTGTTCAAAAAATCCAGAACAAGTTCTGGATTTTTACTCACAATCTGGTAGTACCGTCTGGAATTGAACCAGTGACCTTGGGCCTATGAGTCCCACGCTCTAACCAACTGAGCTACGGTACCACGTTCTTATATTATAACATAGATTTAAAAAAATGGTACCTCCGATAGGACTCGAACCTAC
>JAZNDC010000021.1:0-2212 GCA_045587885.1 Candidatus Nanosyncoccus sp.
ACCACCCTACCATCGTCTTTCAGGCGATATACCCAGGCCGTGCCCAGCGTCACCACCAACCAGTCGCCCTGCGCGAGCATCCCGGCTGCTGTCGCCATGCTTCCGTTGTTGCCATCGAGCGCCTCCCTCCTGTCGGGGCACGAGTAGCGGCTATGGTGCAACCACGTGTTCCACCCCCCGTCGGGGAACTCCACCAGCTCATCCTCGCCGTAGCGATGTGCGTCAATCAGTCTCCCCAGCGCCTCGGCAATGGAAAGCGGATTGTAGAGCACGCCGAAGGGATTGACCACGGCACACCACTTCATCTGTTGCAGCCGGGTACCCATATGTTCGGCAAAGCATGAACCCATGACCAGCAAGCGTGCATCGTGCCCGATGCGCCTACTGAGCGGCTGTATGTCGGTGGGTGTGGTAAATTGCATATTTGTAATGTTTCATTGGCAAAGCTACAACAAGCCGAGAGGAGAACAAAATAATTTTATTTGTTTTTTATCCCGAGGCGCAGCGTACCTTCTTGGCGCAGCCATAAAGATACGAAAATACGAGCACTATCTGTGCGACATCAAGGAGAAAGTATACAAAAAGTGTAAATCTTTGTGTAAATCTTTTCGGTGTAACCACTTTGCTGCTCAGCGGATTGTGACGTAGAAAGTGTAAATCTTCCGTGCGCTATAGGAATTGTATCAAATGGACTCGTTTACTCCGCCCGAAGTTTCCCCTTTGGTAGACACCCTTTGCCATAAATATTTTTCTTAGGTGCAAAAATGATTTATCTAACCTCTGGTAAACTTTTTTCGAGCCTTCAAAATTATCCGTCACTTGCAAGTGACGCATGCGACGCTTGCAAGTGATGAATGCAACACTTGCTTGTGATGATAGTAACACTTACAAGTGACACACCTTTTCTAAGGCTCTACCAAGATAATACGAACCTTCCATTTCCCCAAATTTCAGGTGCCATAAAATATCGGTATTTCGTCAAAAAAACGTTTCGAAAACAATTTACACTTTCTGCCGCCTAATCCGCTGAGCATCACGGATACTAAGCCAAGAAGAATTACACAAAGATTTACACTTTTTGTACACTCTTTTTGGCTGGTTTCATGAAAAAAGTATACATCGCGAGTGAATGATTAAATAAAATATGTATCTTTGCGGTGACAAGAACCAAATTATTAACGCATAAAACGAATTGCCTATGGAGTAAACCCGGACAGACGCTTTCGCGAAAGTTTGTAATACTGAGAGTATTATTGCTTTCAAAACTAAGTTAAATAAGAACAAATCATTAACCCGAAAAGCGTACTATCCGTTCTTGATAAATAAATTTGGAGCTTTTAGCTCTTGTTCTCTCTGTCTTGAATACCGCCAATTTTCATCACCGAGGACAAGCAGACTGAAAGTTCGCACCTATAGGGTGTGGACTATTCTTTGCTTGTTGGTGATAAGGTAACTTGGCGGTAACCTAAGACAGAGGCGAGTAACGGATGGTTTCACGCCTTTTAATTTTTATCAAAAAAACGTATGAAGAATTTTAGATTTCTTTCAATATTAGTTTCACTCATTGCGATTTTTGCCTTTACATCATGTGCAAAAGAAGACATCGTGGCACCTACTACATACACAGTAAAAGCTGACGTAAGTTATATTAGAGAATTGGCAAGTGAATACAATGCAACCTGCTCAGTAGAACTCAGATTTTATGAGTATAATGACAACAATGAACTTATAGAGTACAAAATCTGGGAGAGTCCTTCCGGAGAGAAAAAGTTTATTGCATCCGATTTAGCTTCAAAAGTCGTGGTTTTTCTTGATGCCGAAGTTACGAAAGGTAGCCAAACTATGGATTATCACTCATACGATGCTAAAATCCATTATCTTAAGAAAGAAGGGAATATTACCATTGTGAATAATGGTCAAACATTAGGTCAGAAATATAATCCGATAGACTGATTTATTGGTGTTCTTAGTCATTCTTTAGCAGTTGAGGCACTGCGATTTCATTCGATTGGACGCAACAAGAACTCTATACAAATCCTAATATGACTCAGAATCCCGAGTATGATTCATAATCCCTTAAAGAGGGTGTAACAACTCTAAAACATAAACTCCGCGAAGTCTTCAAAGAATAGGCGTAGACGTACTTTGAAGGCTTTGTGGAGTTTGTTTTAATGCCTCCCTTAGCTTGGTTCTCTTCTCTTTCGCTCGTTGA
>JAZNDC010000022.1:0-29567 GCA_045587885.1 Candidatus Nanosyncoccus sp.
GTATTTCAGGATTTTAAACTTTTGCCAAGGCGTACAGTGTATGAAAATGTTGCGTTTGCGCTTGAAATTGCTGGGATGAGTAGTAAAGATATTCGTAAAACTGTGCCAAAAGTTCTTGAACTTGTAGATTTATTAGATCAGGCAAAAAAGTTTCCGTCGCAACTTTCTGGTGGCCAGCAGCAACGTGTTTCGATTGCGCGTTCGGTGGCCAGGCAACCAAAGATCTTAATTGCAGATGAGCCTACAGCAAACCTCGATAAACTTACAACGCAAGAAATTATTGATTTGCTAAAGAAGATTAATGATTTTGGCACAACTGTTCTTGTTTCTACTCACGACGAAAGTATTGTAAATACTTTGCAAAAACGTGTAATTACGCTTTCTGATGGTAAAATCGTGAATGATCAGAAGAACAATGGTGTTTATAAACTTGATTCTACTCCGGCTCCAAAAGAACCGGTGCGTACAATTCAAACGCCTGGTCATGCTTTGAAAACAAAAAGGAGGGTGATCTAAATGGCAAAGAATCAAAATACTGAAGAAAAAGAAAAGAACAAAAGTTTGAAGTTTGCCGCCAAAAAAGGTCTGAAGGCGATGCGTAAGACCAGGACGAAGCATCCTGTACGTAAAGGTGCAAGGATTGTAAAATACGGTTCAAGCGGTTTTGTTCGTAATATTTGGCTTTCTACCGCTGCGACGGTTGTAATGAGTTTTACTTTGCTAATTTTGTTCGCTACTGTTGTGGCAAGTGTCATTCTTACAAATACAGCTGATATGATGCGTGAGAAAATCGATATTACAATTTATTTCAAACCGGATACTTCCAGAAAACATCTCGATGAATTGACTGATATTATATCAAAGGATGAAAATATAAAAAGCGTAGATACTTCGACTTCTGAGCAAGAGTACGAGAAATTTATTGCTGAAAACGCGGATAGCGAAGACATTATAAATGTACTAGACGATGATATGAAAGCATTGATGATTTCAAAGATGCAATCCACGATGAGAATCAAGGTTTATAATGTGGATAACCTTGATAGTATTCGTGAAACTGTCGAAACAGACGCTGCTTTTAAAAAATTTGTTGATCCCGAAAAAGCTCCTACTTATGATGTGAATCAAGTCGAGATTGCTACGATTACTTCTTGGGCTAGGATTGCAAGGACTGGTGGTATTATTTTAGCAATTATCTTCTTGATTGTTTCTGTTTTGATTATCTTTAGCACAATTAGAATGGCAATATTCTCACGGCGCGAAGAAATTTACATGATGAAGCTTGTTGGTGCGGATAAAGGTTTTATTCGTGGGCCGTTTTTGGTAGAAGCAGAGATATGTGGTATAGTGGCGGGCGTGGTTGCTGCGACGGTAAGTTATTTTATGTTTATGTTCATCGCCCCAAAGCTTTCTAGCTATGGAATAAATACAAATACGATAACTGAGATTCTTGAATCTAATAAATTAATCCTAGTATATTTGGTGTTTGTCGGTATTGGAATTATAGTTGGTAGGGTTTCGGCTTGGTTAGCGGTGTCAAAGTATCTGCATAAGATGTAGCAATTTGTTGACACTTATGCTATAATTGTTTTATGGTAATACTTAGCAAAAATTTCAGAAAAAGAGCGTGCCTCTCTTTTATGATTTTTGCTTTGTTTCTTTCTCCACTTGCAATTAATGTTGCAATGCTAAATACTGCTAGCGGCATTTCTCTTGCTTGTAGAAATAGTCCAGAATGTATGGCCGCCGTTGAAAAAGAGCAAGAGGCAAATCGAAATGCTGCTTCGGCGAGTAGTAGTGCAAATATGTTTCAGGCAAAAGTACAAGAGCTAAATGTTGAAATCGCTGGGAGAGAACTAGAGATTGCTGAAACCACGGCACAAGTGAATGCTCTTACAAAACAAATTGAAGAAACGGAAGCTAAACTTAAAGAAGAGCAATCGGCGTTAGCGCAATTATTGATTGATATGCATTTTGAAGGCGATTCTGAGCCAATTCAGATTCTTGCTGGAGCGAATTCTATTTCTGACCTCGCTGAGAAACAGGCTAGAAATGAAGTAGTGAAGCAACAGATTAGTGCTACTGCCCAAAAGGTTAAAGAAACTAAGATTCAGCTTGAGACAGACAAGGCTAAGGTGGTGGCTCTTTTGGAACAACAAAAGGCCGCTAAACAAGAGCTTGTGAACAAACGTGCTGAGCAACAGGCTTTGGTGGCAAAATACCAAAACGATGCCGAGTCTTATGCTGCGGTAGCAAAAGCCGCGCAAGAAGCACAGCGCGCTGCAGAACGTGCTGAACAAGAGGCGCATCCAGAAAGATATTCTGGTAGTATGTACAGTGGCGTGAACACTTATCCATGGCAAGGCGATTGCCCGCACAACCAAGATACATTTGGCACTGTTTGGAATGGGCATTATATTGGTGGTTATGTATGTGAATGTGTGAGCTATGTTGGTTGGAAAGCATATGAAGCGTATGGACTATATCTTGCTTGGGGGAATGCATACAACTGGGACGATCGTGCTAGAGCTTTAGGTTACCAAGTAGATCACAGTCCAGAAGGGGATTCGATTGGGCAATTTGATAGCGGTAGATATGGCCATGTATTTTGGGTTGAGAGCGTAAACGGCGACGGCTCTATCAATGTTACAGAATACAATAATGCTTACGCTACGAGGATTTATTCTGGCGTTTATCAATATGGTGATTTCGGTGCACGTACTATTTCCGCTAGTGAGGCCAGAAATTATAATTATATACATTTGCGCTAAAAAGTTTGTGCTATAATTAAATAATGACACAAGTAGAGTGGAAAGAAAAAAAGACAAGTCTTGGTAATGCTATTATTATTGGCGCCGTGATGGCGATAGTTGGCGGTGTGGTCGGCGCAAATTGGAATAATATTTTTGGCGGTTTTGCACCATATCTTGGTTTTGGCAAAACTACAGAAAAACTAAATTGGTCTTCTATTGATGAAGTATATGATAAGTTGGCGACCTCTTATAATGGCGAGATTAATAAAGAAGAATTGATTGAGGGTGCAAAAAAAGGTTTAGTGGAAGCTGTAGGTGATAAGTATACAGTTTACATGGATGCAAGCACTGCTTCGGATTTTATGGATGATTTGCATGGGAATGTAGGTGCGGGGATTGGTGTAGAAATGGGTCTTCGTGATGGTTATGTACGTGTTCTTAGAACGTTGCCAGATAATCCTGCAAAACGTGCTGGTATATTAGCCGGTGATATCGTCTACAAAGTAAATGGAGAAGAAGTGTGGTCCGAGGATGCTGAGTCTATTTCTAAAAAAGTTCGCGGTGAGGCTGGTACAGAAGTTACTGTAACAATGGTTCGAAACGGTAAAGAAATTGATTTTAAGATGGCTCGTGAAACAATTAATAACGTTTCGGCATATGTAGAATATGACAAACATACTGCAATTGTGGCTATTACAAGATTTGATACAGATACTGGTACGAAGGTTCAGCAATTTGCGAATGAATTTGGTAGTAAGGGTGTAAATAAAGTAATTGTTGATCTTCGTGGGAATGGTGGTGGTTATGTATCGGCTGCACAAGATTTGCTTAGTCTTTGGATTGATGGAGAAAAAATCCTGGAACAAAAGTCTCGTCATTACGGGAATACTGTCACGAATGCTTTGTCTGGCAAGGCAATTCTAAAAGATATGAAGACAATTGTGCTCGTTAATGGTACTACTGCTTCTGCTTCCGAAATTGTGGCGGGTGCGTTGCAAGATTATAAAAAGGCTACTATTCTTGGCGAAAAGACTTATGGAAAGGGCGTGGTGCAGAATCTGTTTAATGATTTTTCGAATGGTGCATTGCTAAAAGTAACAACCGCTGAGTGGTATACGCCAAATGACCGTTCTATTAATAAAGAAGGTATTACTCCTGATATCGAAGTGGAGCGTAGCTATGAAGACATAAATGCTATGCGTGATCCACAAATGGATAAAGCGAAGGCTTTGTAATGAGAATTGCAATCGCGACGGCAGTTTACTACCCACAAATTAATGGGGTGGCGGTATTTTCACATAATCTTGCGCTTGGCTTAGCTCAGCGTGGGTATGAGGTGATGGTGCTCTGCCCTTCGCAGACCGGAAAGAATTATTCTCGAACTATTGATGGAGTAAAAACCGTATTTCTACGTTCGATTAAAGCTCGAGTTTATCCAGATCAAATTCATGCTGTACCAGCAAAGAAGAAGATTTTGGGTGTTGAAATGCCACATGTTTTCTATAAAAATAGCTTTCGTGTTTCTGCGTTTCCGCAAAGGGAAATTAAAAAAGCTCTTTCTAGGTTTTGCCCAGACGTGGTACATGTACAAGTGTCTGACCCAATTGGTTTATCGGTGGTTGGATATGCCAGAAAACATCATATTCCGGTGGTAACTACGGAACATAACCAGCCAGAAGTATTGACCGACCCATTAAAAATGCCGGGAGTCGTGAAAAAGCCTGTGAATGCAATGCTTTACGCGTATTTTCGTAATCGCCAGAGTAAGAGTGACTACGTGACGATGCCAACTAAACAGGCTATTGGTAATTTATTGAAGGATCACAAATTTGAGGTGCCGATTGAGGCTGTGTCTAATGGTGTGGATTTAACTAATTTTAAACCTGGAAAGGCGCCCGTTTCTATTTATAATAAATATGATTTGCCGATTGATAGACCGATTGTGTTATATGTGGGGCGCGTAGATCCGGAGAAGAAACTCGGCACAGTAATAAATGCTTTTTCGCATGTGGTAGATGAGATACCCAATGCTTATATGCTTGTAGTGGGTGACGGGGTAGATAAAATGCACTTAGAAAAGCGCGTGAAAGATTTGGGACTAGTTGACAGTGTGAAGTTTTTGGGCAGAGTGTTGCCTCCGGATTTGTATGAGTTATACAAAGTTGGTGCGGTTTTTGCGACAGCTAGCGAAATCGAAACACAGGGAATTGTGTTGATTGAAGCGGCGGCGTGTGGGCTGCCGTTGATTGCGGTTGATAAAGGTGCAGTGCGCGAGGTGTGCCGTGACAAGCAGAATGGTTTTCTTTGTCAGCCGGGCGACGAAGAAGGAATTTCGAAGGCTTTGAAAAAGATTTTGTCTGATGAAGAGCTAAGAAAGAAGTACAGTAAGAAATCAATTGAAATCGCTGGGGAGCATGATTTTGAAAAGACTTTGGATAAGTTTATAGAAATATATAATAAGGTATTAGTGAAGTAGTCTATTAGGGGTGGCGAGTATATATAATATATGGTATAATATTTTTCATGGATAGATATGAACCTCTTAAAATAGAAGAAAAATGGCAAAAAAAATGGGAAGAAACCGAGGCTTTTAAAGCCGAAGAAAAACCAGGCGAGAAGAAGATGTATCTCGCTGAGATGTTCCCGTATCCTTCGGGTGCTGGCTTACATGTTGGGCACGTGCGTAATTTTACTATTGTTGATGTTCTTACGAGGTTCTATCGTCAACAAGGTTTTAACGTGCTTCGTCCATTTGGCTACGATACTTTTGGTCTTCCGGCAGAGAATTACGCAATTAAAACTGGTACTGCACCGCAAGAAGTAACCAAAACTAATATTGATAACTTCCGCAAGCAAGCCAAGAGGCTAGGATATGCGATCGATTGGAGTCGCGAGATTAATACTTCTTCACCAGAATACTACAAGTGGACTCAGTGGTGCTTCTTGCAATTATTTAAGAAAGGTTTGGCTTATCAAAAAGAGTCTTACCAATGGTGGTGCCCTGAAGATCAGACTGTGCTCGCAAACGAGCAGGTAGAGAATGGTAAATGCTGGCGTTGTGGCCACGAAGTTGAGAAGAAAAAGATGAAACAGTGGTTCTTTAAGATCACTGAGTATGCTGATGAGCTTCTTGATGAAATTGATGCTTTGGATTGGCCAGAGAAAATTAAGACAATGCAGAAAAACTGGATTGGCAAAAGTACTGGTGCGGAGATTGATTTTGAGATTGAAGGAGGCGCGCCGAGAATTACCGTATTTACTACTCGCCCTGATACGATTTATGGTGCGACATTCCTAGTGGTAGCTCCGGAATATCCAGGACTAATGAACCTTGTAACTGATGATACGCGCGAAGCGGTAGAAAAATACAAGTCTGATGCTTTGAAAAAATCTGAGATTGAACGTCAAGAAAATAAAGAAAAGACTGGTGTGTTTACGGGCGCTTATGCGATTAACCCTGCGACCAAAGAAAAGATTCCGGTATATGTAGCGGATTATGTGCTGGCTGGGTATGGCACAGGTGCAATTATGGCGGTGCCGGCTTATGACGACCGCGACCGTGAATTTGCTGAGAAATTTGATTTACCTGTTGTGGAGGCTGAGCTTTGTGATTTTGATAAGTTTGGTACACCAAAGACCACTTACAAAATGCGTGACTGGTTAATTTCTCGTCAACGTTATTGGGGCTGCCCAATTCCGATTGCATATGACAAAGATGGCAACCCTCATGCAATTCCAGAAGACCAACTTCCGGTGGTGATTCCAGAAGTAGAAGATTATAAACCAGACCATACTGGACGTTCTGCGCTTGCTAAGGCGAAGGATTGGCTCAAAGTGACGATTGATGGTGAGGAAATGATTCGTGAGACGGATACACTTGATGGTTATGCATGTTCATCATGGTATCTCTGGCGCTATGTTTCCACGCATGATGATGAGCATGCTTGGAATTCAGACGCAATTAAATATTGGGCGCCAACTGATGTTTATGTAGGTGCAGACCACGCGGTAGCACACTTACTTTATATTCGTTTTTGGTGTAAATTCTTTGCGGATGAAGGGTATTTGCCATTCCGCGAGCCAGTAAAGAAATTAATTTATCATGGCTATATTAATGCGCCAGACGGCAAGAAAATGAGTAAGTCTAAGGGCAATGTAATTGATCCACTTGATGTAATTAATGATGGTTATGGCGCAGACACGCTTCGTACTTACGAAATGTTTATTGGGCCAGTGGAGTTAGATGCGGCCTGGGACCCTCGCTCGGTTGGCGGCGTATATAGATTTCTTAATCGTTGCTACAACTTAGTATTTGTTTCGGATCAATCATCTTCCTCGGAAGCGCTCGAGGGCGCTAGCCCAAGCTTTACTTCCTCGGAAGAGATTGAATCCTCCACAACTGTAATTCGTAATAAGACAATTAAAAAAGTCACAGATGACTTATATCACCAGAATTTCAATACTGCAGTGGCGGCACTCATGGAATATGTAAACGAGCTTTATAAAGTAGGTGCAAGCAAAGATGATTTGATCGCGCTTTCCAAGATGCTTAAACCATTTGCTCCACATCTTGCTTCTGAGATGCTTGAAAAATTGGATGCAAATGATGAGTGGCCAAAGTGGGACGAAAAGTATCTCACTGAAGATACTGTAGAAGTAGTAATTCAAGTAAATGGTAAGCTTCGTTCCAAACTTACACTTGGTCTTGATGAATTAGAAGATGAAGAAAAAGTAATAAAGATGGCGCTTGCAGATGAAAAGATTAAGAAATTCACTGAAAATGGTGTAAAGAAAACTATTTTTGTAAAGAAAGCAAAACTCGTAAACGTCGTAGCATAATATGCAATTAGTTTTAGATAATATTCGGTCGTGTTATAACGTGGGTGCGATTTTGCGTTCGGCGGAAGGGTTTGGTGTGGAAAGAGTAATTTTGTCTGGTTATACTCCGCGCGTGCACGACAAAAATTTATTACCACATCTTCGTGATAAATTGGATCGTGAGATTCACAAAACTGCGCTTGGTGCAGAAGATATGCTGGATATATATTCGTGTGATGACATAAAACAAGAACTGACTGAATTAAAAACTCAGGGTTGGCAAATTGTGGGATTAGAGAATAACATCAATGACGAGCGACTATTTGCACTAAATAGTCCGAAACTGAAAGGGAAGCTATCGGATAAAAATGTGCTAGTATTAGGTGAAGAAGTGAATGGCATTGATAATTCGCTCTATGATATAATCGATCTGTTTGTGGAAATTCCAATGTGTGGGCAAAAAGAGTCATTTAATGTGTCTGTAGCGGCGGGAATTGCAATATACGAATTAGTAAAAAAAGCTTGACCAGTTTTATTTAAGTGAGATATAATAGTCTTATGGTAAATAGAGCGATTATCGGAGGTATGTTCGCCATTTTATTTCTTTTTGTGGCATTCTCTGGCGTGTCTGTTTTTGCCGAAGAATCTGCTTCTGTGGATTTTTCTATTGATGCTTCTGATGCTGTTTTGCAATTATCTGTGCCGAATTCGGCAAACATTCCACTTAGTCCCGTAAGCTCTAGTGGTGATTTTGGTTCTACGACACTAGAAATCAATGTCGGCACAAACAATGAAACTGGGTATACATTGACGATGTCCCCAGAAAGTAGCGATGAAAATCACATTACTTCTTTGATTAGTTCAAATGATTTTAGAATCGATACACTATCTCCTACTGACCCAGCTTCTACTGGGTATACCCAGTCTAGTTTTACAGCAAATAGATGGGGTTATCGTTTGTCTAATAGTAGTAATTATTATCCTGTTCCAACTGAGTTGGCGCCGGATTCTTGGGTTACTGATGTTAATACAAATAATACAACACATTATTTGACTCTTGCTGCAAAAGTTGATGGGACTCAGCCTGCTGATACATATGAAACGACTTTGAATTTTGAGGCTGTCGCTAATCCTAGAATTGGCAAACATAATATTTCTTTTAATGGAAATGGTGCAGACGGTGGTACTGCAATGAGTAATCTTGTAGTATATGCTGGTGAGACTGAGAATCTACCAGAAAATACTTATACACTTACTGGGTATAGATTTACTGGTTGGAGTACGTCGCAGAGTGGATCAGGAATGTATTATGGGGATGGATCTTCTTATTCCGTCCCTAGCGATAGTTTTAATACGAATGTGACTTTGTATGCACAATGGGTTCCAAGTAGCACTCCGGAAGTGGTACCTCCTTCTACTTCTGGCGTAACAATTGCAAGAGCCTACGAGATAGCTTATTCTGCTATGCATAAAGGTATGTATGAGGAACAAACTGAAGGAGAGGGTGATTATGCCTTGGTAAATTCTTGGCCTCCTACGAGCGAGTCATATAAAGGATACGATGTGCGTTTTGCGATTCAGGATATGACTACGGAAATTTGCAACAGTGTGACGGTGATCGGTGATAGTTTAGGCGCATTGGATATTCGTGATAATCATATATATAGTATTACTAAAGCACAGGATGGAAGATGTTGGATGCAGGACGATTTAAGATTAAATCCACTTGCTCAAGGCACCACTATGAGTTCGGCTGACACAAATGCCCCTGATGCTGCACTCACGAATTTACTCAATAACAATAATCCGGGTGTAACTGGTTGGTCTACGAACATGATTCGTGAAACAAATTCTTTGGATTTGTGGAATATAAGGCCGGAGATGGTTACCCTTTACGAAGGTACGATTTCTACTTATGATTCTGCTATCGGTCATAATTGGGAAAGGGGTATTCTATATAACTATTGCGCAATTTCTGCTGGTACATATTGTTATAACGGCGGTAACCCGGATATTGCCGATACGTTGATAGACTCGCCTTATGATTTGTGTCCGTTTGGTTGGCGTTTGCCGAGCGGAGATTATCAGACTGGCGAATTTGGGCGACTAGAATCTTCATATATTCAACCTGGTGCCACCTCTTCTTCGCTAGTTGTGGCGGCTCTGCATTTGACTGGGGCGGGTTATTACAACTATTCTGATCTATACCATGAAGGAAGTATTAATTATTGGTCTGCCACATATTATGGTAGTGCGCATATGAGAAACTATTACTATTGGGGTTATAAAGTCAATACTGATGCAATAGCTGCGCGTTGTATCGTAAAATAGTCTTTGTGTTATAATAAATCTATGATTAAAGTATACACAACACCAACTTGTATTTATTGTCACGCGCTTATGGATTGGCTAGATGAAATGGGCGTGGAATACCAAGAGCTCGATGCCTCCAAGGAACCAGATATTACTTCTGTACCAGTTACAGAAATTAACGGTAAAAGAATTGAAGGTTTTGATCGTCCTGCTATCAAGAAAGCCTTGAAAAACTTATAATTTAGTGGTATTATAGACCAAATTAGATATTATTAAAGGAGCAAAATGCCTGAACCTAAAAAACAAAGCAGCCCAAGAAAGACCGGTCTTCGCCGTAGTCATATTCGCTTGGCGCTAGCTCGTAGAGTTAACAAAACATCACCAGTTAAGGCCTTCGAAACCAAAAAGAAGACCCCAAACCTTAAAGTAAAAACTGTAAAGAAGAAAAAAGAAGCTTAAGTTATGGCTAGTAATCGACATTTAGGTAGAGTTATTGTCCTACAAAGTTTATATGAATTTGAACTTAGGACCCTCGCGCACGACCCAGAAGTCGAGCTAGACGTTATTATTGCTAAAAACATCGAACCATACGAGAAGGCACTCGGCGATACCGAGTTTGTCTATAATTTGGCACATAAAGTATCTGAGAATTTTGAAACTCTCGATACCGCTCTTCAGCCAATGGCTCCAGAGTGGCCAATTAGTTCGATTTCAGCAATTGATCGTAACGTCCTAAGGATGGGACTATATGAACTTTCGGAATGCAGGGATTCAATTCCTCCGAAGGTTGCCATTAACGAAGCTGTAGAACTCGCGAAAGCGTTTGGTTCTGATAATTCGTCGAAATTTATTAACGGCGTGCTCGGGACGGCTTATCGCGAACTCGGAATAAAAGAAGAAGAAAATGAACCGAAACATAAAACCGATACCGCAGCAAAGAAGGACGATGGAAAGAACGGGGGAGCCGACGGCGAAAAGAACACTGAAAGTGCCGGAAGCGCTGCCGACGGAAAAGATTAAAGAATCTCCGTTTAAAAAAATCACTTCTGCTGTATTTCGTAAAAAGACTGCAATCCAAGAGATTGTGCGTGAACCGACTTCCGGTGGGATTATTTTTCGATTAACTCACGCCAAAAAGGATATTGAAGTGCTTTTGATTCAAGACTCTAAGGAACGTTGGACGATTCCAAAGGGCCATATTGAGCCGGGTGAGACCGCAAAGGTGACTGCGCGTCGCGAAATCGAAGAAGAAACTGGACTTAAGAATTTTAACGTATTGTCTTGGTTGGGCAAAATACATTTTAAATATCGCCGTGCTGACAAGTTGGTCCTTATGACAACCCAGATTTATCTAGTGCAGTCATTAGATGAACGCGAGACGCCAATGGGTGAAAAATGGATGAAGGGCATCAAGTGGTTTTCATTTGCGGATGCGCTTGAGGCGATTGAATACGAAGATATTGAGAAATTAATGCTAATTGCAAAGAAGAAAATTCGCGCTGGCGAATTCTAAATAGGAGGCAAAATGGATACGACGCCGTATCAGGAGTTTGCAAAAGAGAAACTCGGATTTGAATTTAATGATATTAATCTATTGGTGACGGCACTAACTCACCGTAGCTATGTAAATGAGCATAAATCTGCACATGAACATAATGAAAGACTTGAATTCCTCGGTGATGCTGTGCTCGAATTAGTTTCTTCAGATTTTTTGTATCGAAATTACGACGAACCTGAGGGAATTATGACAGCTCTAAGGGCTGCATTGGTTCGCACAGAATCGATTGGGGATGCCGGAAAAGAGCTTGGGTACGAACCTTTGGTTCGTCTTTCTCGTGGCGAAAAGCATGGCTCGGACAGAGCGCACGATGTGATTCTCGCAGATTGTTTTGAGGCGGTAATTGGTGCGATTTATCTAGACCAGGGGTATGACGCTGCAAAAGAATTTATTTCTAAGCATATTTTGGTAAAAATCGACCAGATTCTCGAGGAAGGCTCTTGGCGCGATGCGAAATCTTATATGCAGGAACTCGCACAGAAAATTGATGGGATTACGCCGGTATATAAGACTATCAGAGAAGAAGGACCAGATCACGACAAGATGTTTACTGTAGGGGTGTATGTGGGCGATACTTTGAAGGGTACTGGCACTGGGCATTCTAAACAAGAAGCCCAGACGATGGCAGCACGCGAAGGTGTAAAACTGTATCTAAAAGAACACAAAGAATTGCAAGCTTAAGCTTGAACTATAAACTAATCTATGTTATAATAGTGGTACTTTTTTCGCGCGATAAGGAGGTGATCATTTGAAAAAAGTGTACATAGACCAGGATGGGTCTAATTACTGCAATAATCGCAGGGCCTTGTGGCTTTGTGCAGAGAACATTAAAAACGAAGGAGATGTATATTGGGATTTATGTATGGGCTTAATCGCCGATTGGAATTCGAGCCGTAAAGCGCTCGGTATGTCCACTATACGAAATCCAAAAACATTTCTTCGAGAAATCGTAAAGAGCTGTTCATGACACAGCTCTTTTTTCACCCCTGTTATAATTGATTTTTTTGGCATAGGTATGATATACTAAAAAGATAGTTGCACATTGATATTATTTCTCGAAAGGGGGGAGAGAAAATGGGTAAATCAAAAGACTATCAGGTAGAAGAGGCTCTTCGTGTTAAAGACGAGGAAAGCATCGCCGACATCGATCAGTCAATTGTTAATACAATAGACCATAGTAGATATTGGAAGGATGCTTTGGTCGTTATCAATGACTGGGCACAATATTATAATAGTGCGAAAAAATTATATTACAACGCTTTGCATAAAGAAACATATCACCGTGTCAAAGAAATAATTGACAAATATTATGGTGGAAATGTATCCAATATTGCTAGGCGTCGGGAAGAACTCTCGGATAATTTGGACATAGGCCTCTCTAATTTCCTTGATGATTGCGAAAAGGAGCATGTTGAGGAAATTAGCCGCGACTGGCTCTATGATCATTTGCAGAATGGTAATGATTATGAGAAGATGCGGAAGAAAATTTTACGGCGACTGGAAAAAAACCGGTGGCCGATGTCATTAAAAGATTTGATTTAACCAAGATTTAGGGTCCTTATAATGAGGACCCTTTTATTTTTCTAAAATATATGGTATAATGGTGCGAAATATAATTTAAGGAGAAAAAATGCTAGCGATTCGCATGCAACGTAATGGCCGGTCACATTATCCAACGTACCGGATAGTCGTCCAAGAAGCGCAGCGCCACCCTCTTTCGGGTCGTGTTGTAGCCGAGGTCGGCAACTACAACCCAGCTACCAAGGCTCTCACTTTGGACAAAGAGGCTGTGGAGAAATATCTTAAAAATGGCGCACAGCCATCTAGCCGTGTAGCTTTCGTTCTAAAGAAGAACGGTGTCAAACTACCTAAGTGGTACAAAGAGCCAGCTGCTAAAAAAGTAGCTGCAAAACACGCCGATAAGCTTCGCAAGAACCAACCAAAGGAAGAAGCTCCGGTAGAGGAAGCTCCAGCTGAAGCACCTGCAGAGGAAACCTCAGCAGAGGCACCAGCCGAGGAAGCTCCAGCTGAAACTCCAGCAGAATAATTAAAAATAGTCCCCACGCGGGACTATTTTTGTTATATAATGGTTATATAAAACTTTAAAAAGGAAAAATTATGGCTACTATTGACCAGCAATTCGTAGAATATATCGTAAAAACCTTAGTCAATAATCCGGATAAAGTTTCGGTGGAACGCAAAATCGATGAAAAAGGTGTGCTTCTATCCCTTACTGTAGATCCAGAAGATGTCGGTCGTGTGATTGGTAAGCGTGGTATCACCGCTCAATCTATTCGTATGCTTCTAAGAGCTCTTGGTACCAAGCAAGATGCTCGTTACAATCTAAAGATTGTAAACACCGATGAAGACGGCAATGAAGCTCCACGTTCTAAGAAGCCAGCAGAGAAAAAGGAAGATGCTGAACCAGCAGAAGCTGATGAAGAAATCGATGAAGTAGAAGATGAAGAAGAATCTGGTGAGTCATCTGAGTTAGCCGAGAAAACTCGTGCTGAGCTTGCCGATCTTGATGATCTTGATATATAAAAAGGCCTTGACTTTTGGTTTTGCTTATGTATAATTAATACTAAGCTAACTAACTGCGAGTTCGCTTATTATAAACACATAAAGTTGAGAGTTTATATATGTCTAAAAAATGCCTACCGTTGAGGCATTTTTTGGTTAAGTGAACTTTCTTTTGAAAAAGAAAGTTCAGCAAAGAAAACTAGTATTAAATCTGAAATGAAAGTGAATTCCATTTCAGATTTTGTTATTGATTTTGTTTACAGGCTGTGATATTATCTTTACTAAGAAGTAGTGTGTCTAGTTTTTGCTATACCTCTAGAAACTGGCAATTTGTAGAGGAAAGCTGGACAGTAATCTTCGGCGCTGAGATAGCACCCTGTCCAGGGGCGTGCTGTCAAAAAAGATACTAATAACACTAAAAAATAAGGGGTAGAATGGCTACAACCAAAAAGTCCGGTGAACGTGTGTTTTTCACCGAAGGTGACCAAGCCCTCCCAATTCCGGATCTTACTGCACATCAGAAAGATTCATGGGATGACTTTGTTAAAAACGGACTGAGGGAAGTTTTTGCTGAGCTAAATCCGATCGATGATTATACTGGTCAAAAACTATCACTCCGTTTTAAAGATTATTACTTTAAAGAACCAAAGGAAACTGAGCAGCAAGCGAAATACAATCTTGCTACTTACGAAGCTCCACTTCACGTACTCGTAGAGCTTGAGAATAAGGTGACCGGCACCAAGAAAGAACAAGATATTTACTTCGGTGATTATCCTTGGATGACCGAGCGTGCCACCTTTATTATCAATGGTACTGAGCGTGTAATCGTTTCTCAGCTTATTCGTTCTGCTGGTGTATTCTTTACCGCAGAAGAAGCTGGCGTAAAGAGACTCTACGGTGCAAAGGTTATTCCTGGCCGTGGTGCTTGGCTTGAGTTTGAGACCGCCGCAAATGGTGCAATCAGCGTAAAAATTGATCGTCGTCGCAAGATTCCAGTAACGACTTTCCTCCGTGCTCTTGGTCTTTCTAAGACTGATATTGAGAAGAAATTTGAAAAGATTGATACTGGCGACAAAAAATATATCGAAGCAACCTTCGAAAAAGACACCACTTCATCTCAGGGTGAAGCACTTCTCGAAGTTTATCGTCGTATTCGTCCAGGCGACCTTGCGACTGTAGATAACGCTAAATCTATGATCGAGAAAATGTTCTTTGATCCAAAGCGCTATGACTACTCTAATGTCGGTCGTTTCAAGATGAACCGCAGACTCGGATTTGACACTCCAAATGATCCAGCACATCGTACTCTTCAAATGGATGACGTGATTGCTATTATCGCGGAGATTATCCGTCTTAACAATACCCAAGAGCCAGCAGATGATATCGACTCTCTTTCAAATCGTCGCGTCAAACTTGTTGGTGAACTTGTACAAAGACAATTCCGTCTTGGTATGCTTCGCCTCCAGCGCAACATTCTAGACCGTATGTCTATGGCAAATCCAGAAGATGTAACTCCATCTCAGCTTCTCAACTCACGTCCAGTAGTTGCTGCTGTAAAGGAATTCTTCTCTACATCACAACTTTCACAGCTTATGGATGAGGTCAACCCATTCTCAGAGCTTGCACACAAGCGCCGTCTAAGCTCGATGGGTCCTGGTGGCCTTACTCGTGAACGTGCTGGTTTCGATGTACGTGATGCTCACCCAACTCACTACGGTCGTATCTGTACTGTAGAAACTCCAGAAGGTGGCAACGTAGGTCTCGTGCTTAACTTTGCAACTTATGCTCGTATCAACGAATATGGCTTCATCGAAGCTCCTTACCGTGTAGTTAAAAACGGTAAAGTAACTGACGAAGTTGTATACATGGATGCCGATACCGAAAACGATAAAATCATCGCTGATGCGTCTGTAAAACTAGACAAAGATGGTAAATTCGTAGAAGACTGGGTATCTGCTCGTGTTCACGGTACTCCTGCTCAGGTAGAAGCAAAACGTGTAACTCACATTGATGCAGCACACAAGGAAATTCTTGGTGTATCCGCTGGTCTTATCCCATTCGTAGAGAAAAACCGTGTTGACCGCTCTCTCATGGCCTGCGCTATGCAGAAACAAGCAGTTCCACTACTACGTTCTGATAACCCAGTAGTTGGTACTGGTATCGAACGTGAAGTCGCAAAGAACACTTCACAGGTTGTGATGGCTACCGGCGCCGGTGTCGTCAAAAAAGCTGATGGTGTCTCTGTAATCGTGACTTACGACAAGGGTGGCGATGTAGAATACAAGCTTCAACACTTTGAAAAGACAAATGACGACCGTTGTTATAACCAACGCTGTAAAGTTGCTCGTGGCGAAAAGGTAAAGAAGGGCGACATCCTCATTGAAGGTGCTTCCATCAATGATGGTGAACTTGCACTTGGTCGCGATCTTCTCGTAGCATTTATGCCATGGCGTGGTTACAACATGGATGACGCAATCGTTATCTCAAACCGTTTGGTAGAAGACGATACTCTTACATCTATCAACATTAAAGATTTTGATGTAGAAGTTCGTGAAACCAAACTTGGCCCAGAACAAGTAACTCGTGATATTCCAAATGTTTCTGAACACTCTCTCCGCCACCTCGGTGAAGATGGTATCGTAACAGTTGGTGCCGAAGTAAAGAATGGTGATATTCTTGTAGGTAAGATTACTCCAAAGGGTGAGCAAGAGCTCAGCTCTGAGGAACGCTTGCTTCGCGCTATCTTCGGTGAAAAAGCCAAAGATGTGCGTGATACTTCAGTACGTATGAACGGTTCTTCGACCGGTAAAGTTGTGGACGTACGTGTTTATACTCGTGAACAAGGTCACGAACTTAAAGCTGGCGTGATTATGCAAATCAAAATCTTTGTTGCTGAAATGCGCAAGATTGGTGTAGGTGATAAGCTCGCTGGTCGTCACGGTAACAAGGGTGTGGTTTCTCGCGTTCTTCCAGTAGAAGATATGCCATTTATGGCTGACGGTACTCCAATTGATATCGTACTTTCACCAATGGGCGTGCCTTCTCGTATGAATCTTGGTCAGCTATTTGAAACTCACCTTGGTATGGCAGCTCGCGCACTTGGTTACAAGGTTGCAACTCCATCCTTTAACGGTGTACCTGATGAAAAGATTAGCGATGAGCTCGAAAAAGCTGGATATGCTCGTGATGGTCGTATTCAACTCTTTGATGGTCTCACCGGTGAACCATTTGAAGAACGTACTTCTGTGGGCGTAATGCATATGCTCAAGCTTCACCACATGGTTGAAGACAAGATTCATGCTCGTTCAACTGGTCCTTACACTATGGTTACCCAACAGCCACTCGGTGGTAAAGCCCAAAACGGTGGTCAGCGTTTCGGGGAAATGGAAGTATGGGCACTCGAAGCTTATGGTGCTGCTACTACCTTGCAGGAAATGCTCACCATCAAGTCTGATGATGTTTACGGTCGTGCAAAGGCATACGAAGCAATCATCAAACATGAACCAATTGAAGGTCCAAAGCTTCCAGAAGGCTTTAACGTGCTTGTAAAGGAACTTCAAGGTCTTGGCCTTAAAGTTGACCTTCTTGACCACGGCGAATCTGCTGATGCAGGCGATGTCATTGAAAAGACATCTCGTGAAATTGAAAAATCAAAAGATGATCAATCCATCTACGATCAACATAAGAAAGATACCGAGCCACAAATTCTCGACCTCGATGATGAAGAGGCAGAAGCTATGATGGCTGAGGAAGGTATCGAGATAACAGAGGGCGATGAAGATGATGGTACAATCGACCTCGGAGAGGAGTTCTAATATGGCGTGGATGGACAATTTTATCAGCGCCTCGGATTTCGATTCGATTCGCTTGCTCGTCGCAAGCCGCGATGACATCCTGAACTGGAGCTATGGCGAAGTTACAAAGCCAGAGACGATTAACTATCGTACTCAAAAACCAGAACGCGACGGTCTATTCTGTGAACGTATCTTCGGTCCAACCAAAGATATCAATCCACACGATTCCAAGTTTAAGGGCGTTCGTTCTCGTGAAGCTGCTGTAGACAAGGAAGGCAACCTCGTAACCAAATCTATCACTCGTCGTGAGCGTATGGGCCACATCGCCCTCGCTGCACCTGTGGCACACATTTGGTTTATGCGTGGTATCCCTTCTGCACTTTCACTTCTTCTTGATATTACCGTAAAGAATATCGAGAAAGTTGTTTACTTTGCTACTTATCTCATGACTGATGTCAAAGAAGCTGAGATTGCGAAGAAAATTGAAGAGCTAGACGCGCAAACCAATGCCGCACGTGATGCTATTAAGATTCGCTATGAAAAGGAATCAAAAGCTGAAGGTGCAGACATCAAAGCACTCGCTGAAGCTCAGACAAAGGAAATGGAAGAGCTTGAAGCTGATTATCAATCTCGCAAGGCTATGCTTGAAAGCTTCAAGAAAGGCGGCGTGATTACCGAGGTTGACTATCGTAATTTTCCAGAAGAATACGAAGACCTTATCACTGTAGAGATGGGTGCAACTGCTATCAAGAAAATGCTTGATGAAATCGATCTCGACAAATTGATTGAAGATTTACACAAAGAAGAAGCCGATGCTAAAGGTCAAAAAGAGAAGAAGATTCAAAAGCGTCTCAAGACTCTTGAGGGTATGCAAGCTGCTGGTATCAAACCAGAGGATCTTATCCTTACTGTGATTCCGGTAATCCCACCAGATCTACGTCCTATGATTGCACTTCCTGGTGGCCGTTTCGCAACATCTGATTTGAACGACCTTTACCGTCGTGTGATTAACCGTAACAACCGTTTGAAGAAACTTCTAGACCTCAATGCTCCAGAAGTTATCTGCCGCAACGAAATGCGTATGCTCCAAGAAGCTGTTGATGCACTTATCGACAACTCTGCTGCTCATGGTTCTCACGGTGCAAACTCTACTAATGGTCGTCGCAAACTCAAATCTTTGTCTGACCTTCTCAAAGGTAAGCAAGGTCGTTTCCGCCAGAACCTTCTTGGTAAACGTGTTGACTATTCTGGTCGTTCTGTAATCGTGGTAGGCCCAGAGCTTAAACTTCACGAATGTGGTCTTCCAAAGCAAATGGCTCTTGAGCTATTTAAGCCATTCGTAATTTCATGGCTCATTGGTAATGAATATGCAAACAACATCCGCGCAGCTTCTCGCTTGATTGAAGCTAAAGAAACTGTAGTTTGGGATGCGCTTGATGAAGTAATTAAGGGTAAATACGTACTCCTTAACCGTGCTCCATCACTTCACCGTTTGTCAGTTCAGGCATTCCAACCACGCCTTATTGATGGTAAGGCTATCAAGCTTCACCCACTTGTAGCATCTGGCTTTAACGCTGACTACGATGGTGACCAAATGGCAGTTCACCTACCACTTTCAGATGCTGCACAAGCTGAGGCAAGAGAGCTTATGTCTGCTTCAAAGAATCTTTTGAAGCCAGCTGACGGTTCTCCAGTACTCGCTATTTATCAGGATGTGGTACTCGGTGCTTACTACCTAACTTATGATAAACCAGGTACTGATACCGATGAACCAAAGGCATTTTCTTCTGTATATGAAGCTGAGATGGCTTACGATCAGGGAATTATCGCACTTCAGACTCCAATTCGCGTATTTGCGAAGAAAGAGATTCGCGATACTACTCTTGGTCGTGTAATCTTCAACGAGATTTTGCCAAAGGATTATCCATACGATAATGCTGTACAAACCAAGAAGCATTTGTCTAAGGTAATGGCAAACATCTTTGATATGTATGGTGCAGAAGTAATGGTGAAGACAGCTGATGACCTCAAGGATCTCGCATTCGAATATGAGACGATTGCATCTATCTCTACTGCAAAGGATGATTATCCTACTTATGATGAGATTGATGACTTTATCGCTGAAGGTGATGCAAAGACTGCTATGATTCAGCAACAATTCAACGACGGTCTTGTCACTGAGGAAGAGCGTCATAAGCTTACTATTGCTAACTGGCGTGACATCGATAAGAGAATTTCCGAGTTCCTACAAGGTAAACTCTCCGAGATGGATACTGACATTGCAGTAATGGTGAACTCTGGTGCTCGTGGTAATATTTCCAACATCAAGCTTGCATCTGCAGAGATTGGTATCATGGTGGATATCAACAACAACGAAATCGAGCTTCCTGTAAAGTCTAGCTACAAGAAAGGCTTAAACACCCTCGAATCCTTCATCGCCACTCGTGGTGCACGTCAAGGTCAGGTGTCTACCGCTCTTCGTACTGCAGACTCTGGTTACCTCACTCGTCGTCTAGTTGATGTCGCTCAGGATGTCTTCACTACCGAAGAAGTCGCTGAAGATCCAGGCTTTGAAGTTAGAAAAGCTGAAGTCAGAGAAGCCGGTGTAGAATTCTCCGCTTGGGTATCTGGTCGCTATACTGCTGCTCCAATTCCAGGCTATCTTGGTGCTGATGAGCTTATCACTCCAGAAATTGCCGCCCAGCTCGAAGAAGATGATAAGGTTGAGACGGTCAAGATTCAATCCATCCTTACCACCACCGCTGTTGACGGCGTTCCACAGAAGGCCTACGGTATCGACATGTCCACCCGTGACCTCGTCGCTGCCAGCCAGCCTGTCGGCGTGATTGCTGCTCAGTCTCTTGGTGAGCCAGGTACACAGCTTACACTTGATACTAAACACGGTTCTGGTGTTGCTGGTTCTGGTGCTATCGCAAGAGGTCTTCCTCGTGTGGAAGAGCTTCTCGAAGCCCGTTCTCCAAAGGGTCAAGCTTGGGTCTCCCCAGTCGATGGTACAGTTGAAGTTTGGGAAGATAACAATATGTATCTTGTCCAAATCACCCCAGAAGCTGGTGAAACTACCCGCATCGAACTCGAAGGTAGAAAAGCTAAGGTCAAAGACGGTGCCAATGTTAAAGCTGGCGACGTCATTGCCTCTAAGAAACTTGGCAAAGAGCCAATTGTCGCTCCATACGACGGTAACGTTCAGCTAGTTGAAGGTGCTATCATCTTGGTCGGTGGCGCAGGCGCTCCTGCTCGCATCGAAATCCCAGGTGATGCTGAGCTCGTAGTCAAGGGCGGTGATACAGTTAAGGCTGGTGATCGCTTGACTGCCGGTTCCTTGAACCTCCAAGACCTCTTGAAATATAAGGGTAAGGAAGAAACTGAACGCTACATCATGAACGACGTCCTTGCAGTGTATGCTGCTCAGGGCCATGAGATTTCCGCAAAACACTTGGAAATCATCGTTCGTCAGATGTTCTCCCGCGTCATGATTGATGAATCAGGTGATTCTAACCTTGTCGTTGGCGACATCATCTCTCAGGCCGCTGTTGAAGCAGAAAACAAAGAGTTGATTGCTGCTGGCAAAGAGCCTGCCAAGTATACTCACTTACTACTTGGTATTACCAAGGTTTCTATCTGGTCTGACTCCTTCCTCTCTGCAGCATCCTTCCAGGATACTACCCGTGTACTTATCAACTCTGCCATCTCTGGTCGTGTTGATCACCTCCACGGTTTGAAGGAAAACGTCATCATCGGCCGCAAGATTCCTGTCGGTACCGGTGTCCACCCAATTAGTGAGAGTGGCGAACCAAGCACCGAAGAAATCATCGAAGCCTAAAACGATGCAAAAAAACAAGGGGTTAATCCCCTTGTTTTTTGTGGCGAACTATGGTACAATAGATTCGTATATTCTTTTAAGGTGACACTAGAAGATAACATACACAGTAACTAGACGATAGGGTAAGCCTCTTCGTTTCCGCTATTTCATATCTGTAATGGAGAAGAAATATGAAATGAATTGGAACTGCTCACAAGTCTAGCTTTGTGCGTGTTAGGAAAACTACCCGGCATGCCGGGAAAGTCCCTAAAGGATAGAAGAAAATAAAGGAAAGGAAAAGATGAAAGTCATCATCGGCACCAAAATTGGTATGACCCAGATCATCGCTGAAGATGGTACAGTTACCCCTGTTACTATTCTTCAAGCCGGCCCAGCTACAGTGACTCAGGTAAAAACCGTCGAAACCGATGGTTATAACGCTGTACAGCTAGGTTACGGTCAGGGTAAGAACCTGAGCAAGTCGGTTTCCGGCCACGTCAAATCGGCCGGCGTCACTCCAAAGATCCTTAAAGAATTCCGCACTGAGGAAACTCCTGACTACAAAACAGGTGATACCCTCACTGTAGAAAACTTTGAGCTTGGAGACAAAGTTACAGTTACAGGCACCTCCAAAGGTAAAGGCTTTGCTGGTACTGTCAAACGCTGGAACTTCAACGAATCAAGAAACACCCACGGTTTCAAAGGAAATATCCGCCGTGTTGGTTCTATTGGTTCTATGTACCCACAGAAGGTCTTCAAAGGCAAAAGAATGCCGGGCCGCATGGGTCACGATCAAGTCACCGTTAAGAACTTGGTTGTATCATACATTGACAAAGACAATAACCTTTTAGGCCTTAAGGGCGCTGTCCCAGGTCCAAACAAGGGCATTGTCACAGTAGAGGGAAAGGAGTAATATGGCAGAAATCAAAATGAACCCAGAAATCTTTGACCTCAAAGTCGAAAATCATGAGCTTATCAAGACCGCTTATGATGCATACCTTGCTAACTCACGCAGTTCTCACGCCAAAACTTTGAAGCGTGGTGAAGTTCGTGGTGGTGGTAAGAAACCTTGGAAACAGAAAGGAACTGGTCGCGCCCGCTTTGGCTCCACTAGAAACCCTATCTGGCGCCACGGTGGTGTAGCCTTCGGCCGCACCGGTGAAGAAAACTTCACAAAGAGTCTCTCTCGCGAGGCTAAGAAAGTAGCAATTCGCCGCGCTCTCTCTGTCAAAAACGCAGAAAAAGCCGTCATTGTTACAGAAAAAGCTCTTAAGCAGACTGGCAAGACCAAAGATACTGCTAAGTATCTTAAAGACCTCAAACTTGATGGTAAGAACGTTCTTGCTGTTACTCACGAGAAAACCCCAGAACTAATTCGTATGACTAGTAACATGGCTAATCTCAAATTAGTTCGCGCAACCTATCTCAATGTCTTTGACATCATGAATGCAGACGCTATCGTCTTTACTCCAGAAGCTGTTAAAGATGCTGAGAACTGGCTTATCGGAAAGGAGGAAGCATAATGGCTAAAGCAGAAAAAGCTACTAAGACCAAAGTCAAAAAAGCTGAAGTTGTAAAACCAGTTTATCTTCCTCGCGCAACCGAAAAAGCTTACTTTGAACAGACTAAGCGCACTTATATCTTTGTTGCCCCACTTAAGGCTTCCAAAATGGAAATCAAAGCAGGTGTAGCCAAAGAATATAATGTTACCGTAGAAGACATTCGCGTCTTAACTAGAAAAGGCAAGAAGACACGTTTCTCCCGCGGCAAGCACGCCTATCCAGGCACTACCTTCCGCCAGGATCACAAATTCGCCTATGTCACCTTAAAAGAAGGCGATAAGATCGCTGTCTTCGAGGAGGAAGAAACCTCCAAACCAGCCGAGAAAGCTGACAAAAAGGCCGAAAAGAAGGCCGAGAAAAAAGCCACTAAGGCAGAAAAGAAAGGGGATAAGTAATGGCAATTCAAGCATATCGCCCAACCACCCCTGCACAGCGCGGTAAAACTACCCAAGATTTTGACCAGATTACCACTTCCAAGCCTATGAAATCTCTTCTTAAGGCCAAGAAGCAACAAGCTGGTAAGAACAACCAGGGTCGCATTACCGTTCGTCACCGTGGTGGCGGCGTCAAGCGTCACTATCGCTTGCTCACTCACAATCTTCCAAAAGATCTCAAATTAGAGGTCATGGAAATCGAATATGATCCAAACCGCTCTGCACGTATTGCACGCGTCAAGGATCAAAACGGCGTTTACTATTATGTTATCGCCGATAAGAACATGGTAAAAGGTTCTACCTTCACTACTGGTGATGAATCCGCTGTTGAAGAATCTAACCGCTTACCACTAGAAAACATCCCTGTCGGTACTTTTGTCTATGCAATTGAGCTTACCCCAGGTCGCGGTGCCCAGATGGTCCGCGCTGCTGGATCTTCTGCTCAGCTCATGGCAAAAGAAGATGGCTATGCCACTCTTAAAATGCCTTCAGGTGAATTTAGAAAAGTATTAAGTACCTGCCAAGCATCCGTCGGTGTTGTCGGAAACGAACAACATCAGAACGTCAAAATCGGTGCTGCCGGCCGCACTCGCAGAAAAGGCATTCGCCCAACTGTCCGTGGTGTTGTCATGAACGCTACTGACCACCCACACGGTGGTGGTGACGGTGGCCGTCACGGTTCCGGTAAAGCCCCTCGTACACCTTGGGGTCAGCTCACTCTTGGCTACCGTACTCGTCATAATAAGAAAACTGATAAAATGATCGTGCGTAGTCGCCACGAAGGAAAGAGGAAATAATCTATGAGTAGAAGTCTTAAAAAAGGACCTTTTGTAGATTATAAACTACAGAAGAAAATCGAAGCATTAGATGCTTCTGACCGTACTGTGATCAAAACTTGGGCACGTCAGTCAACCATCTCTCCAGAAATGGTCGGCCGCACTATCGCTGTTCACAACGGCAAAGTCCATGTTCCAGTATTCGTCAGTGAAAACATGGTTGGACACAAGCTCGGTGAGTTTGCTCCTACCCGTAAATTTAGACGCCATGGTGGTAAGAAAGCTGCTGAAGCTGCTGCTGCGAAAGGAGAAGCATAATGTCTGAAACTCATTTTGCACACGCTTACATCAAAGGCGTTGACAGCATGCCAAGAAAAGCCGGTGTGGTTGCAAGCCTAGCTCGTGACCGCTATGTGGCAGATGCTCTAGTGATTCTAGAAAACACTCCACGCCGTGCTGCTCGCGCAGTCAAGAAAGCTATCGAAAGTGCCAACGCTAACCTATTAAATAGCGGTGTCTCTATCGATCCAAAGACTATTCGTATCGCTCGCATCTCCGTTACTGCCGGAACTCGCATTCGTCGCTATGTTCCAGCTTCCCGCGGTCGTGCTCTCCCATACGAAAAAGTCTCTTCTAACATCTTTGTAGAAGTTGCTGGCGAGGAGAAAGCTAAAAAATCAGCCGTAAAAGCTGAGAAGAAGGAGGAAAAGTAATGGGACAGAAAGTTAACCCAGTATCTTACCGTCTCCAAATCAGCAAAGATTGGTCTTCCAAATGGTTTACTAAGAAAAGCGATTTCAAGACCTGGCTGGTTGAAGATACTAAGATTCGCGAGATTATCGAAAATCGTTTCAAATCTCGTCCAACTATCGCAAAAATCAACATTGAGAGAAGCTCCAATCTCACTACTATTACCATCTTGACCGCCAAAGCTGGCGCCGTGATTGGTAAACAGGGTGCAGGTATCAACGAACTCAAGAAAGAACTTGAGAAAGTCGTATCAGGACCAATCCGTATCAATGTTGAAGAGATCAAAAAACCTGAACTTAATGCCAAGCTCGTTGCTGAAAATATCGGTTTCCAGCTTGGTAAGCGCATGAACTTCCGCCGCGCCGTTAAAATGGCCTGCCAGTCTACTATGACTGCCGGTGCCAAAGGTGTCCGCATCGAGGTCTCTGGCCGTCTTAACGGTGCAGAAATGTCTCGCCGCGAGAAGTTTATCGAGGGCTCTGTTCCTCTACACACGCTTCGTGCAGATATTGATTTCTACTGTCACCACGCACCAACAACCGCTGGTATCGTCGGGGTAAAGGGCTGGATTTATAAGGGGGAGAAATAATTATGGCAATGTTACTACCAAAGAAAACTGCACACCGCAAGGTTCGCATCGGTAAAAACAATGGTATCGCCACTCGCTGCAACACTGTAGCCTTTGGTGATTACGGCCTAATGTCTCTTGACAACGAGCGCATCAACTCTCGTCAGATCGAGGCAGCCCGCCAAGCCATTAACCGTTACGTCAAACGTGGTGGTAAAGTCTGGATTCGCATTTTCCCACACACCCCTGTCACCAAGAAACCTCTTGACGTGAAGATGGGTGGCGGTAAAGGTGAACCACAGTTCTTTGCAGCTAAAGTAAAAGCCGGTACTGTGATGTTTGAAATCGCCGACGTGACCGAAGAGCAGGCAAAAGAAGCTCTCCGCCTCGCTGGACACAAACTTCCAGTCCGCTGCAAGATTATTAAGAAAGAGGAGTTCTAATATGGCCAAGACACTTATCGGTACAGTTACTTCCGACAAACGCGACAAGACCATTACAGTCTCCATCGCCAGTCGTGAAACTCACCCTCTCTATCGCAAACAGTACACCAAAACTCGTAAGTACGCTGCTCACGATGAGAAAAACGAAGCAAAGCTTGGTGACAAGGTCGAAATCGTCGCCTGCCGTCCATTCTCTAAAACTGTTAGCTACAACCTAGTGAAAGTTCTTGAGAAGTCTCACGGTACTATCGCTTTGAAAGAAGATGTAAATGAAGTCGAGCTGCCTGAGAAAATCGGTGCAGACGAGATTGCTGCTAATTCGGAAGAAGGAGCAGAGGAGTAAATATGATCCAACAGGAAACTAGATTAAAAGTTGCTGACAACAGCGGCGCCAAAGAGCTTGGTGTAATCCGGGTCCTTGGTGGCACTCGTGCTCGTTATGCACGCGTAGGTGACATCGTCACTGCTAGCGTCAAAGATGCCTCACCAACCGGTGGCGTCAAGAAAAAAGCCGTTGTTCGCGCAGTAATCGTCAGAACTACCGGTCAAATTCGCCGTCCAGATGGTTCTACTATCCGCTTCGACGACAACGCCGCAGTTCTTATCAACGACGACAAAACCCCTAAGGGCACCCGCGTGTTCGGCCCAGTTCCTCGTGAACTTCGCGACCGTGGATTCTCTAAGATTATCAGCTTAGCACCGGAGGTACTATAATGGCACAGAATCTAAAAACTGGTGACAAAGTAGTCATCATCTCAGGTGATAACAAGGGTAAATCTGGTAAAATTGTCAAGATGGACGTAAAAGGCCACAAAGCTTTCGTAGAAGGTATTGAGGTTCGTGAACGCCACATGAAGAAAACCCAGTTCAACCCAGCTGGTGGTAAGAAAACCATCCACGTCGGTATTGATTTGTCAAATCTTAAGAAGGAGGGCAAGTAATGGCAGACGCTAAATATATCCCAAGACTAAAAACCAAGTATGACGCAGAAATCGTTAAGACCTTGATGAAAGATCTTGACATCAAAAACGTCAACCAGGTACCAAAACTTGAAAAAGTTGTCGTATCCTGTGGTGTTGGTAAAAAGCGTGAGGACAAGCGCTACACAGAAACTGTAGCTTTGACCTTGGCTAAGATTACTGGCCAAGCCACCACTTCTCGCCTTGCTAAGAAATCTATCGCTACGTTCAAGATTAGAAAAGGAATGGGCGCCCCAATCGGCTACCTAACCACTCTTCGTGGCGCTAAGATGTATGAATTTGTTGACCGCCTCATCAATATTGCTCTTCCACACGTTCGTGACTTCCACGGTGTGCCAAAGAACAGTTTTGACAAACAAGGAAACTATAGCTTAGGTCTTAAAGAACAGACCGTCTTCCCAGAAATTACCTTCGAAGATGCCGCTGTTCTTCATGGCCTAGAAGTTACCTTTATTATTAAAAACGGAACTAAAGAAGGGAGTACCAGATTGCTAGAGCTATTTGGTATGCCGTTTGAGAAGAAGGAGGAAAAGTAAGATGGCTAAGAAATCTGCAGTCCTTCGCGACCTTAAACGTCAAGAAATGTACAATAAATACAAAGCAAAGCGTGCCGAACTAAAGGCCGCCGGAGATCTTGAAGGTTTGCAAAAACTTCCAAGAAACTCCAGCCCAACGCGTCTTAAAAACCGTGACCTCCTTGATGGTCGTCCACGTGGTTATATGCGCCGCTTTGGTCTTTCCCGTATTAATTTCCGTGAAAAAGCCTCTAAGGGTGAAATCCCAGGCGTAACAAAGAGTAGCTGGTAAGGAGAAAGGAGTATTTATGTCATTACAATCTACTGATCAAATCGCTGACCTGATTACTCGCATCCGCAACGCTATTCAGGTTAACAAGAACGAAATTAGTGCCCCAACTTCCAAGCTCAAAGTAGCCGTAGTTGAAGGTCTCAAAAAAGGTGGCTATATCTCTGATTACAAGATCGAGAAGGCTCACCCACGCGACATTCTCCACGTTACTATCAACAAAGAGAATGAAATTGCCAACATTAACGAAATCGTCAAGGTTTCTAAGCCGGGCCGCAGAGTTTACACTGCTGCCTCCGATATCCCAACCATCAAATCTGGTCGTGGTATCGTCCTCATTTCTACTTCCAAGGGTGTGATGAGCGGTCAAGAAGCCAAGAAGCTCCGCCTCGGTGGCGAGATTCTCGTCAAAGTTTGGTAATACATAAAACTACAAAAAAGCCCCAAAAAGGGGCTTTTTTGTGCGTTAAAATGTTTATGCTATACTAAAACTATGGAAAATGAAAACCAACCACAGTCTACGGAACAACCTGCGGCGCAGCCTACGCAGACGCAACCTACTCCGGCCCAGCCTACTCCACCTGAGCCAGTCATCGCTCCGGAGGTGATTTTGCCAACTTATAAACCTCCCCGTGACCCTAAACTCGTTCGGGTTATTGCTGGCGGAATTATTGCGATCGTGGTAGTGATTGGACTCTCTATCTTCCTGACCGTCCTCAATAAGAAAACTGAACCTGTCTCAAATAATACTTCAAATAATTCCACGGAAACAGAAAAATCCGAAACCGCCGTGTCGGAAAGCGAAAAGCAGACCTTGGTTAAGAATGTTTTTGCAGAGATAAAAGAGGTTTTGCCAGATAACGAACCAAAGTTTTCTGTGCAGGACGTCTATGATACAACTTTTCCAAATTACGTGGCCACCGGCGCCAAAACCGCCATGCCTCTCGAAAAATCCTACGGTATTGTCGTATCATCCAGTGCCGACAATGCCGAGGAGCTAATATCTAGCATCGTCCAAGACACAAAGGCCAAAATCATCAAACTTGGCTTTACTGAGTATAAAGACGCTGCCCAGACAATCGACGGTAGTTTTGGTTGGATTAACAAAACGAGCAAGATTGTTTGCACACCAATTAACGACAACATTACCTCAATGTCTCTAAGTTGTGGTCATACTTCTTGGATTTCTACCGAGAAAATCGCCCTAGGAAACGCCCTTTCAGAAGCTTATAAGACCAAGGAAGGTGAATATCCAGCTTATATTGACGCCAAACCAAGCAATATTGAAAATAGCCCATATCAACCATACCAAAAGATTACTGCCTCACTTGCTGGGGCTGCTGGATTGTTTTATCGTGCCAGTTCTGATGCAGCCTGGGTCTTTTTCATGGCTACTCAGGCGGCTATTCCATGTGCTACTTATTACGAAGATCAGGGTGCGCGCCACGCCTTCCAAGGCGATGTCTGCACCACGGCTTCTGGTGAACTATCTAAAGTGCAAGAAAGCAACTAACCCCTTGTAATTTTTGCCATTCTGTGCTAAAATAATACAGATATTAATTTAAAGGAATGGTATGAGTCGTATCGGAAAACTACCAGTGGATATTCCTGCTGGCGTGACAATTACGGTCGGCGACAAGGATATTACTGTCGCAGGCCCAAAAGGCACGC
>JAZNDC010000023.1:0-19211 GCA_045587885.1 Candidatus Nanosyncoccus sp.
TTCGCGAGCGACAGTGGTTTCCAGACTGGCTTGGGCACCAGAAGTACTACTACTTACAACGGAAACAACGGCTACGGCAACCAATGAAAAAACACCCACTGCAATAGTGACTTCGATTAGAGTATCGCCGAGCTTTTTTCCCACTCTGCTCATAATGCTAAATCACCAACCCTTCCAAAAACTCACTAAAAGTAAGCACAATAATATATGCGATAACTAGGAATGGTCCGAAATAGAGTTGTTTTTTACTTTTGTTTTTTACGAGTGGGTACATCACTAGGCAGGCAATGAGATTCGAAAGAAATAGCACAATAAGTGCTAGCCATGGTTTTCCGATAGCAACGGCGATGATTGAGCCAAGAAGCCAATCGCCATCACCGACCCATTTCCCTCCGGAGATAAGATAGAGGAAAAGATAAATGCCTCCGAGAATAGAAATTGCAAAGAGTGCATCTAACATAACTCCCCAAGAAAAAGCATTGTAGTGATATGCCAGCACCACTGCGAGCGCTAGTGAGGCGGAGATGATGAGTGCAAAATTTGGGAGCTCGCCATAGATGCCGTCATAGATAGCAAGAAAACCTAGGCTAGTAACAAATATTACGAGTGTGGCAAACCGCATCCAGTCAATGGTGGAGGCATTTGCAACGTCTACCGTGGTGCTAGTACATGCAAACGCGGCGGCGATGCCGAACTCGGCCAAGATTTCACCACAGCCAATTTTGGCTTTACACTTGCGGCATTTGCCGCCTTGGAAAAGCCAGGAGAAAAGTGGAATGTTTTCGTACCAGTTAAGCTTCTTTTTGCAACTCATACAGACTGAGCGTGGACCGAGCGTTTTCTTTTTGGAAAAGAGTAATTCTAGGCGGCGAACTTGGCAGCACAAAAACGAACCGATGACTGCGCCTAGGAAAAACATCAGCACACCAAAACTAATCTGCATACCTATATTTTAACATAAGAATCTTGAAATTTTGGGAGTTTTATTTATACTTAAAGTATGAGAAAGAAAGGTTTCACTATTATCGAAGTCTCATTGGTGCTTGCTATTGCTGGTATGATTCTGCTACTTGCTTTTATTGCTTTGCCTGGACTACAACGATCGCAAAGAGACTCAAGACGAAAAGACGACATAATGAAACTTGCTGATAGTATAAAGAAATATCAGTCCAACAATAACCGTGGTGTTTTGCCTGCAAGTGAAAATGAACTAAACAAGGTCGTGGATAGTTTTATAGGTTCGGATTTTCTTGATCCGGATGGGACTGCCTATAATCTAAAATGGGATAAATGCGAAAGTGGCGTTGGGAAAAAATGCACCACTGCCATGACGAATGTGAGCGATTCTTCGGACAAACACAATATGCTATTTGTGACTGGTGCTACTTGTAATGACGATAACGAAGCAGTTGGCTCCGCAAACCAACGTAAAGGCGCTATTCTATACAAACTAGAGATTAGTGATTTGTATTGCTACGAATTATAGTTTAATTTGCAACAAAAAACTCCCCGTGGGGAGTTTTTTGGTTGTTTTAGAATGTGCCTTCGTTGCAATAAGTACCAGATTCTAGATAGCCATAAACGGCAAATCGATTATTGTCGTTTGTGTTGGTTTTAGCTGGGGCAGCAGCGTTTTTGATTTGCTCCTCGCAATCTGTTGTAAGCACGACAATTACCTCGTGTTCTTCAGGGGCCTTAAAGACGCTTGCCCATTTGGAAACAGTATAAACGGTTAGTTTATAGTTTGTTCTGGTTGGGTCTTGCCCAGTCCCATTTATGAACTTCTGCAAATCATTTTCATTTGTGTAAGTTTGAACACAAGATTTGTCGAATCCAGCACAGGTCCCGCCTGCCATTTTATATAGACGACCACCGTTATTAGCGGCGAAGCTAGATACTGCGCTAGCAAGCATACCATAGTCATCACGGCGCTGAGTATCACGTTGATTGCGTTGCAATGCAGGCAAAGCGACGAATACCATTAAGAAGATAAGGCCTGCAATTGCAAGCACCAAGACCACCTCAATGATGGTAAAGCCCTTCTTATGACTTTGTTTTTTCATATTTTCCTTTCTTTAGTTGATATTACTATGACGCACAAGAATGATTGTGCAACATTGTTCTTTTCTTCATAATAACAAAAAACTTAAAAAAAGCAAGAGCATTTTAAGGTCAGTTTAAGATATGGCAGTTTCTTAAAATCATTCTTGTGCGGCGTTAAAAAATAATCTCGAAAGGAATTATTTATGGCAAAAAACAATATCAAATCTAAAAAAGGCTTCACCATTATCGAGGTCGTGCTTGTTCTCGCTATCGCGGGTCTTATATTCCTCATGGTGTTTGTAGCACTTCCAGCTTTGCAACGCAACCAGCGTGATACTCAGCGCCGTGATGACTACGGTATGCTCTCTTCGGCAATTACTAATTATTCTGTTAGTAACGGTGGGAAAGTCTTCAACCTAGCTGGTGTGAATAATTTCAATGCTTCAGGCAATCCTAAATCCTTGGATTCACGAAAGTATATAAATGAGAATGGCCAGGACCCAAATAGGAAGATTTACGATTTGAAAATCTATACTTGGGCAATGTGGCCTAGTCAAAATCCTCCTATTCCAAAAGACATCGACCAACAGATAAATTCGGGTGAATTAGCAGGAAATAAATATGGATCGCAGGTTTTCGTAGTACTTAGTGCAAATTGCGAAGGTGTCGATGCCAATGGTGGTGCAGCGCCTAAAAAAGCCGATAACAGCAGCTTTGCAATTTATGGATACGTCGAATCTGGTAACGGCACATATTGCTCTGCAAGCCATATCTAACAGACCAGCACAAAAAACTCCCCAAACGGGGAGTTTTTTTGTTGGTTTGATTCCCTTTTATGAAACGCTGTTTACTAGTGAGTAAATCGGGAGAAGTGTACCGCCGATGACTACGCCGATGAGTCCAGCCATAATAACCATGAGGATTGGTTCAATCATGGTAGAGATGTTGTTGATTTGCTCGTCGAGCTCATTTTCGTAGACCTGGGCGGCTTTACCGAGCATCTCGTCGATTTTACCAGATTCCTCACCAATACTAGACATTTGTGGGACGAGTGGGAGCATGTATTCAAGGTCTGTAAGGGCAGCGGAGAGCGGTTTGCCACCTTTGATTACATCAAGTGATTTACTGTATTCTTCTTCTACGACTTTGTTGTTGACTGCATCGACAGAAATTTTAATTGAATCTAGCATTGGTACGCCAGTTGCAAGCATCATTTCTGCGGTACGGGCGAAACGTGATACGTAAAGTTTGCGGAACAAACCGCCAAAGAGAGGAACGTGGATTTTGAAGGCGTCCATGGTTTTGCGACCAGCTTTGGTGTTTTTTACAGAGTAAACCATGCCACCAATGGCCCCAGCAAGGATGCCGAGAAGTAGCCACCACCAGGCAGCCATAAAATCGGTAAGGCCAACCAAAAATTCGGTCAAGCCTGGGAGAGGCTTACCCATATCTTCGTAGAGATTACGGACCTGTGGCACCACTGCGATCATCATGAATGCAAGAACTGCAATGATGACCACTAAGATAATACCTGGATAAACAAGTGCACCACGGATTTTACTCATCATGGCAGCATCTTTTTCCTCTTGGTCTGCAAGACGTTTCAATGCTAAGTCTAGAGTACCAGATGTCTCGCCGGCTTGGATAAGTGCGAGATATACACCATTAAATAATTCTGGGTGGGCAGCAAAAGAATCGTGCAAAGTTTTACCAGATTCTACAGAGGCAAGGATTTCTTCGGCAACGGCTTTCATACCTTTGTTTTCAGTTTGCTCTGCAACTGTACGAAGGCTCCCGGCTAGTGGAAGGCCAGCGCCGATAAGCGTAGACAATTGGCGAGTAAACATAATGCGGTCTTTGTTGCCAACGCGATTTTTGAGCTTATCAAAAAATGATGTCGTTCCATCTTCGGTGATGGATTCTGGGATATATCCTTGTTCAACCAAAAGACGGCCGGCGATTTGAGTCGTTTCGGCCTGGATGTTACCTTTGATAGCTTTGCCGGTAGCTTTTTCCTTTGCTTTGTAGTTGAACCGCTTCATTTTAACCCTTTACTAAGCGATTAAACTCTGCAATATCTACTGCGTATTCCCTACCAGAATCGTAGGTGATGACGCCGGTTTGAACCAGTTTGGCAAGGGTGCGGTCCATAGTCTGCATGCCTTGATCTGCACCAGTCTGGATAGCAGTATCGATTTGGTGGGTTTTGCCATCACGAATGAGGGCGCGAATGGCTGGGTTTGCAATCATGATTTCGGCTGCTACAACACGACCACCACCAATAGCTGGGACAAGACGCTGCGCGCAAATAGCCATTAAGATATTTGAAAGCTGTGTGCGAACCTGAGTTTGTTGATGAGGTGGAAATACATCTACCATACGGTCGATAGACTGAGAAGCGGAGTTGGTGTGGAGGGTAGCAAATACAAGGTGGCCAGTCTCGGCAATGGTAATAGCGGCTTGAATAGTCTCGAGATCGCGCATCTCACCAATAAGGACTACGTCTGGGTCTTCACGAAGGGCGGAACGAAGGGCTGCGGAGAAGCTAAAAGTATCGTAGTGAACCTCACGTTGGACAATGACTGAACGTTGAGATTTGTGAGTGAACTCGATAGGGTCCTCGATAGTAATAATATGAGCAGATTTCTCGCGATTGATTTTGTCTACCAATGCGGCAAGAGTCGTAGATTTACCGGAGCCAGTAGGACCAGTAACAAGCACAAGCCCACGAGGATACTCAGCGAAAGTCTCAACGATTGTTGGCATACCAAGATCATTTGCGGAGCGAATTTGATTTGGAATAAGACGGAAGGCGGCGGCCATTTTACCACGCTCATGGAAAGCGTTTACACGAAAACGAGCGATATCACCAAACGAGAAGGAGTAGTCGAATTCCTTGTCTTTTTCGTAGATATTACGTTGATCGTCATCAAGCGTGGCATAGATAAGGTCTTTGATCATGTCCTCATTTAAGACAGGGGTGCCTGGGATTGGGCCGAGTGCGCCATCAATACGAAGAATTGGAGGTAAACCATATTGGATATGCAAATCTGATGCATTACGACGTACACATTCCTCGAGAAGCGACTCGATTTTTGGTGCGTTCGAAGCTGGTTTTGGTGCCGCTGTTGATACTGGATTTTGCGGTATCACCGGTGTTTGTTGCCCACTATTTTCCATAATATTATTATACCATATTTACCTTTAGCATTACGACAAATCGCTCGCAACGCGATTAACTTCTTCGATGGTAGTAACGCCGGACAAGACCTTTAACATACCATCTTGGCGCATAGTAATAGTTCCCTTTGTTTTAGCAAGGCGCATAATTTCATTCGCGGTAGAATGATTGACAATCATCTTTTGGATATCTTCGTCTACATCTATTGTTTCAAAGAGACCGGCACGGCCTTTGTAGCCGCCTGGTGTTTCTTTGCTTTCAATTCCCTTTGAAAGAATGTAGTGGTCTTCATTGCGAATCGGAAGTCCAGCATAGCCGAGGTCATCACTAACTCTTGCTACGTCTTCTTTACTGGCTGGCAAAAGCACACCAATCAAGTCATTAATGCCTTCTGTTTCAAGATTTGAAGACTTGTATGTTTCGCGTTTTTCGGAAATACGGCGAACAAGACGCTGACCAATGACAACATTCAAAGTGGAGGCAAGGAGGAACGGCTCGATACCCATATCAAGGAGACGAGGCAAAATACCGGCAGCGGAGTTGGTGTGTAGCGTGCTAAATACAAGGTGGCCAGTAAGGGCGGCCTGCACAGCAAGACCAGCAGTTTCGGAATCACGAATCTCACCTACCATTACTACGTCTGGGTCTTGGCGGAGAATAGAACGAAGACCAGAGGCAAAAGTAAGGCCAGCATCCACGTTTACTTGGATTTGGTTAATACCGTCCATCTTGTACTCAACTGGGTCTTCCAAAGTCACAATGTTGATTTCTTCGGATTTAATCTGTTGGATAAGAGCATAGAGAGTAGTGGACTTACCAGAACCAGTAGGACCAGACGTCAGAATCATGCCATTTGGCTTCCTGATGCCAGAAAGTACTGAACGAAGTGCACGACCACTCATACCCATTTTTTCGATATCCATCGCCATGCCGGTTTTATCAAGAAGACGAATGACGACTTGCTCACCCCAAGTGACTGGCGAAATTGCAATACGAAGGTCGATTTCTTTGTCATCAACTAGCACTGTAAACTGGCCGTCTTGCGGGACGCGGTGCTCATCAATCTTGAGGTTAGATAGTATTTTGATACGAGAAACAAGAGCTGGCGCAACGGTTTTTGGTAGATCCATGATTTTACGCAAAACGCCGTCGACGCGACAACGAATGATTAGTGAGTTTTCGAGTGGTTCAATGTGGATATCTGACGCTTTGGAACGAGCTGCATAACTCAAAATCGTGGTAAGAGCTTTGGAAATTGGCGAGTCTTGGACGATGGTTTTGACGTTTGAGTTCGCTTCTGCGGCCTCGGCACCAGTTTCTTTAACGGCTTCTTTTACCCCGGAGAAGTCACCGCGGTATTGCTCGAGCATTTCACGAATGCCATGTTCGGACGACATCCAGACACGAATTGGCTGATTGATGAGATTTGAGATATAATCGGTGGCTTGAACGTTAGTGACGTCCGCCATTGCAACATTTAAAAGTCCGTCTTTTTCACCAAGTGGGATAGCCATGACACGTACTGCGGCTTCGCGTGGAATTCTGCCGAGAATATCTTGGTCTATGGTGATATTTTTTAACTCGACGTAAGGAACGCCAATAATCATTGCCGTAGCACGGGCGACCATTTCTTGGTTTATCATTTTACGGTTTAATAATTCGTCGAGAATTCTTTTTTCTGTGCCTAATTGGTTTTTGAGATTAAAAACCAAGCGACTATCAGCAAGCCCTTCAGTAATAAGAAGGTTTACGATTTTTTCTTCAGCTTCCTTAGTTAGTAGAGCCATTTTGGTTTTCTCCTTCTGGCCCGTTTTCTTCTTGAGTTGGATTTAACAAATCTTCTACTTCTCGTTCGAGATCTGTTTCATCTGCTGGAGTTTCGGTTTCGTCTGTAGTTTCTTCGTCTTCGGATTCATCATCACCATCGTTCTCATCGTCGGCGGTTACACAGTTGCCATATTCGTCATATTCATCACAATCACCTACGTATACTTCTACGGTTGGGTTGAGTGCACGGTAATTAAACACGTTTTCATCTGGCTCGATAAGCTCATAATTCGAGTCGGCATCATCTAGTTTTTTGAATGAAACTGGAGATATTTCTGGGACTAAAGCGTTACAAGCCAAAAATGCAATAACTACTCCGATGACTGCTGCGCCGATTGAGGTTAGTAAGTCGGTCTTCATTATTTGCCCTCCACAGGATGCTTATATGTCGATTCGGAAAGTGCAGATTTTTCTACATAATATGCCCTAGCCTGGGCTTGCAAAGAAATGTTTTGGCCGCTCCATTCAAACGTGGCGTTCTTGATGTCGAAATTGCGAATTGATCTTTCCATATTATTAATAAGCGTAACCGTAGTAGCCATATCTGACTCAAGAGATAGGTTGACCGAGATAGCATTCAACCCGTCCCCCATCGATTCTTCTTCACTGGTTGGGCTGATGCTTTCTGGCTGCCAACCAGAATCAATGAAGATTTTGTTTAAGCTGGACAGAAGAGCTTCTTCGTTTTTGTATGCAGGAAGAGCATCTGGAACAATACGGAGGGCCGAGCACATCTTGATGAGCTTGGTAGCAGCAATGCGCTCGCTGCTGTTTTCGGCGTCGTTATATAGTTCGTTCAGTTCTTTATATGTATAGTTTTTTTCCGTGGTTGGGTTGATACAACTGGATACGCCTTCTTTTGGAACGGAGTTTAATGCATTATTTGCTGCCATGTTTTCAACTATGTTTGAGCGCAATGTGCCTGGAACTTCTGATATACCTACAGAGTTTGGGTCGCATTTTTTAAGTTCCTCTAGGGTGTATGTCTCTCCTTTTGGTTTGGTACAGATACCAATGTTTTTGATTGTATTAGAATACTCGACGATTGATTCGTCTTGTTTGCTGATAACACCTGCGTGGTAGGATATTTCTTTTATGAAATGGATATTGAGAGCGATTGCCACGCCAAGGAAAACTGCCGCGCACAAAACAGCTATCAACATGTATTGTTGTGCTTGAGATATTTTTGCTCTTTTGCCAATTGCGATTTCTTTAATCTTTGCCATTAGTTGTTCCCCTCGTTTGATGCATTACAAGTCGTGTCGTTTTCGGCACAATCACTTGCGCGACGATTAAACATGTGTTGGACCTGGACATATGAATCGGTGACGTTGTAACGTGTAGTTGGCCCAAGCGCAATTAGATGTTTATTGGTAAAGCTGTAAACTGATGGATCTAGAGTAATGATAGCATTGAAGCGAAGCACAAGCTCGTCCGATGAATCACGACCATTTGAAGATTCGGTGATAACAATGCCTTCTGTACCATCTGGCACAAGTAGACAAGAATCATTGGATTCGGACCAGTTTACAGAATTGCCGTTTTCTGTGCCGGAGTAGCTAATGCATGAGCTTTCAAAATGAGCAACGCCCGAAATGGCACCATCAAGAGAAATATGAGACTTTTCGGATTCTTTGTTGTACCATTCTGTATATTGTGGGGTACGCCAGATACGAACTACAGTTTGGTTGTTATATTCTTCTGTGGTATAACCATCACTTACGGATTTTTTGCTGTTTGATTCTGTGGCTGAAATCGTTTCAACGTCTGAATCTGAATCTGAATTTGAATTCGTGCTTAGCACTTCGTCTTCTTCATCTTCTACATATGATGCAGGCGCACACCCCGCTGCTTCTATAGTCCAATATGCATAGCGACCTTTAGTGGAGTCGACGAACGAGGCGCCGTCGGTACCGGTTTCTAACATACAATAGGCTGGGATTGTGTCACCCTCTTTATCGACATAGCTACCATAATCGTATCGCATATACTGCATAGATTTTTTGAATGAATCTAGCACATTGTAATCAATAAATGGTGATTTGCCAGCATTGGCTTGAGCCTCAATCGTAAGTGTAGCGCCTTCTTCTAGATCCACACGGAGTTCCGAGATAGTGATTGTATCAGCGCCGGTTGGGAGAAGAGCCGATAAAATACCAAATGTGCGGGATAACACTTTCTTGTTGTCTGTGATTGATGAAATATTGCCTAGCTGATCCTTGATAGTTAGGAAGTCGCTAAGGTCTGAGTAGGAATTAATTTTTTCGGACATCTCGTTTAGAGTGTCGGTTTTACCTGCGACGACTGCGTTTTGGCCGCTTACAATAGAAAAGAATACTAGGCTGACACCGATACTGGAAGCTATCACGACAATACAGAGGAAAAGGATGAAGTTGCGGAGCTTGAGCGCGCGAATCATCTCGCCTTTAACATCTGGGACTAGGTTGATCTCACGTGCCATTAATCGTTGCTCCTTTCCGACAAACCAACTGCCACCGCAAATTCACTCGATACCGGTGCTAATGCAGTTTGCTGGTTTTGGTTGGTGCGGACATATTGCCATGGGTTGCCGCTCATGGTAGGGACATTAGTGCGAGCTTCAATGTATTCTGCGAATAGTGGAATGATGCCAGCGTAGCCAGACAAAACAATGCCACCGACTTTACCATTTAGGTATTTGGTTTGGAAGAAACGGACGGATTTAGCAAGTTCTGATGCATAATTGTCTAGTGGGCCACTAAGGATTTTGAATACTTGCCCTTCGACTTTGTCTTCGGCGAGACCAAATTTGAGAATAAACTGGCGGGCTTGGTCTTCACGGACATCGAGAGAGCTAGCAACGGTTTTTACTAAAGTACCAAAACCACCCGGGATAGAGCGGACGAGACGTGGTTGGTCTTTAAATACAATAACAAGGTCGGTAGATTTTTCACCAAAATCTACCACCATAGTGGCGTCAATTGCTCCGCGGATAGATAGTGAACGGGCCATTGCAAGAGGTTCTGGTTCCATGGCGATGATATTGAGGCCGGTTTTTTCGATCATTTCCATGACCGATTCGGCATAATCTTTGGCGATACTAGAAACAATTACTTCGGTACGGGCAGGATCATTAGGGCTTGGTCCAATTATTACATAATCAGCCTTGGCGTCGCCCATCGGCATCGGGACATATTTATCAATTTCATATTTAAAGGCTTTAGCAAGTTCTTTTTCTGGGAGGGTGTCAGTCTCGACGATAGAAGTAAATGTCTTGCCTGCCGGCAAACCTACCGCAACGTTTTTGGTCTTGATACCTGCCTGATTGACGGCACCAAGAATAGCCTCGCCGAGACGTTTTTTGCCGATATCGGAAGTGTCTTGGGTGAGTTTTGGATCGATAGGAACATACGCGTATTTGGACAAGCTCCAACCTCTGGATTCGCCACCAGAAAGCTGAACGATACGCATCGAATTCGTCCCAATGTCTAGGGAGAAAAAGTCGCCCACGCCATGCAATAAGTTCATATCTTATATTATATGCTTATGTTTTGCAAAATGCAAGTGATAAAAACGTTCAACATTGCCGTGGCGGCCCTGTAAAGTATTGTCGCGTTTTGCCATAATAATAAAACCGTTTTGTTTTAGCCATTGTTCAAAATTTTTAATGATGTCGCGACGAATTTTTTCGTTTTTTACGATGCCTTTTTCTAGCTGGTCTTCCCTGGCCTCAAACTGCGGCTTTAGCATCATGAGAAATTCGGCGTTTCTGTTTGGTAAATTTTTGTTCAGATACGATAAAACTTTTGTTAGCGACAAAAACGATACGTCTGCCACGACAGTGTCAATTTCGGCTGGAAGTTCAAAATCGAAAATGTCTTGTTTTTCGTGTAGTTCAATTCTTGGATCGAAGCGGAGAGGGGCTTTCATTTGATGAGAACCCTTCTCTACTGCGATTACTTTTTTGGCACCATTCCTTAACGCGTACTCAGTGAAGCCACCGGTGGATGAACCAATATCAAGAACAGTTTTATTCTTAAACACAAAATTGAAGGCGCGAGCTGCGCCCTCAATCTTGAGATAACCTCTATTTACGTCCGCGGTATTCATAAGTTTCGGTGTCTACTGAGACAATATCACCTTCTTTGATGAATGCTGGAACTTTTACTACTACGCCAGTTTCGAGGGTAGCGTCTTTCATGACAGAAGAGGTGGTGTCACCTTTTACTGCTGTTTCGGTATAAGTAACGGCAAGCCAGATGTTTTTTGGCAAGGTGAGGTTGATTGGAGTACCATTATAAAATTGGATTTCCATTTCATCACCATCGCGCATGAAATCTTTGCTGTCGCCAACCATATCAGCGGAGAGCTCGTACTGCTCAAAGCTTTCTGGGTCCATGAAGTAAAACTTCTCATCGTCCTTGTAAAGATACTGAACCTTGCGGGTAGTAACTTCGGCTGGCTCGATTTTTTCTTGGCCTTTGAAAGTTTTTGGGAGTAAAGCACCAGTGATAAGGTTTTTTACTTTTACGTTTACAATTGAGCCACCGCGTCCCATAACTTTTTGGGAGTACTCTACTACTTTATACGGCTGGCCGTCTAAAGTAATGAGGGTGTTCTTCTTTAGATCTGTTGGTCCGTACATTTTTACTCCTTAGTTATTTGATACGAATGGTAAGAGTGCTAGATGACGAGCACGCTTGACAGCTACAGCGAGTTGGCGCTGTTGCTTTGCAGAGAGACCAGTCTTAGAGATTGGCTCAATGCGGCCGTATACATCGATATAACGTTGAAGAGTTTTTACATCACGATAATCGAAGTATAGGTTTGGATCATTTTTAAGCTTTCTCATTATATCCTTCTTCGTTTGTTTAAGTTATTAAAACGGTACTTCGCTGAGGTCAATTTCTTCCTCTGGAATATCGTCTGGGATGTCTACAGGACCAGCCTGGCTATCGGCTGCGCTAGAAGCGCCTTCGCCACCGCGATTGCCGCTGGTAGTGAAGTTAAAATCTTCTACGACGATTTCTGTACGAGAGCGTTTCTTGCCGTCTTTATCCTCCCAGCTATGTTGGCTGAGACGACCAGATACGAGAACCCCAGTACCTTTTTTGGCATATTGGTTGATCATTTCGCCAAGTTTGCCCCAAGCGGAACAATCGATAAAGGAAACATCTTCCTTTTGTTCGCCGTTTGAATCACGGAATGTGCGGTTTACTGCAACTGAAAACGAGCAAACACTCGCACCATTAGGTGTGCTACGTAATTCTGGATCGCGGGTAAGGTTACCTACGATGATTGCTTTACTAAATCCGCGCATAATTATTCTCCTTGTTCTTCGCTTTCTTCTTTAGTTTCTTTGGCTTTTGCAGCCATTTTTGCTTTACGCTCATCTACGCGTACAAGTAGATAGCGGAGCACCTCATCGGTAATGTTGAGAGTGCTAGAAATCTTTGCTGGGGCATCTGCCGGAAGCGAAAGATTGATAAAATAGTAGACTGCAAAATCTTGACCATTGATAGAGTAAGCGAGGCGTTTTTTGCCGTCGTTGTCCTCTTTTTCGATTTTGCCGCCGTTTTGTTCGATAATTTTTTTCACCTTATCGAGGGCGGGATCTAGATTCATCTCGAGATCGGGATGAAACAGAACAGAAAGTTCGTATTCTTTCATGTTACTCCTTTGGTTAAAGCAAACGCTGCTCTCCGGGACCTCCCGGGTTGGCTCGTTTGCTGAGCTAATATTATGTATATATTATACCTCTATTGGGGTAAAAATGCAAGAGTATTAACGAGCGACGCAACGAACTGGTCTGCCGATGGCTCTAGAGTCGGTATTATAATAGCTATCGTAGTAGCCATAGTAGTCGTGGAAGGACATCATCACTGTGGCGCTTGCGTGGAGAACTTGGCTGGTTGGGAATTGAGCTTCTATCCCCTTTTGGTTCCAAGTACCAGCATCGATCTTTCCAAACATGGTAAGATATAGCGGGGCTGTGCGCAGAGGGACAAACCCAGTATTGCGCCACCATGCATAGCCATTTGCACCATGCGGGATATCATACGCAGCTTCTAGAATCCCCCATTCACCGTCTGGTGGATCCGTTGAAGTAGTTGCCCCACCATGCGGCAATCTCCAGCCAGCTGGACAGATGGAATCTGGGGCATTACCGGTAGTTAAGGAGCTCGTGTTATTGCTTGCTACCATAGCACTATAGTTGTAATAATTGCCGGTGTGGTAGTGTTTACATTCATCGGCAGTGCGGCCAGCAGCAGTACACGCACCAAGTGAGGTATAGATAATGTCCGGGTTTGTGTCTGGGTTATATGACGTAGCTGCACCAGACGTATAAACATACGTATCTAGCATATCTGCTGAACGGGGAGCGGTTTGGCTATTGCTCCAACCGCTCACAGAGTCTGAGTTTGCATTCTTTGACAATGTACCACTAGCTGGGGTCCAAGTTGCAGATGTGTTGCCAGTGGTCCAACCGAGGTCAGTATTAGCGTGAGTGAGCGCTGCTACATTAGTAGGTGTGGTTTCTAGATCGAGATCTAGGTTTTGCGTCATCCAACACTTTCCATCTTTGTGTTTGGCAATCCAATATACCTTGCCGTCACGTTCGTCTACAACTTTTTCGGTTTGGGTGTCGGCACCATCTGCACGCATAGCAACACTAACGGCGTTACAGATGCTGGAATTCATATCTTGCATGCTATAGTATGAATCACCATCTGCTGCTGTCTTCTTGGTTTTGCCAGCTTGCGAGTATGCACGAGCAAAGCCTGTGACGCTTTGGTCTCCCGCTTTAACACAACGAATAGGATAACCACCGTTTCTGTTACCGGCCGTAACCTCAGCCGTTGCAGACATGTTCTCCGAAAACACGTTCAGGCGTTGCATAGTGTTCACAGCACCAACAGTTGATGACCAGAACAGGCCGCGACTATCTGCGTCTGTAATCTCACTTGCTTTGTAGTAACCAGACAAAGGTGCGTGAAGAGCACTTCTAAACGCTTGTTTCGTGTCGTAAAGTCCAATTAGGTTTGAATACTGGCTTCCTGAAGGTATCTGCCAACCGGACGGACAGATATCGTGCGTAGAATCACGTGGAGGGTCACTGTTATAACCTGATTCGTAACAATAATCACCAGCCGAGGCTGCACAGAAGTTGTAATATATACCCATTCTCCATCCATATAGTTGACTGGAATCATCAGGTGAAGTGGTATTTCTTTCACCGTCATATACTAAAGGACTACTATAAGAATTGGATGATCCCCATTTGGCCACTCCATTGGTTGCCCATTTTCCATTGGCAGAACCGCCGCCGTTAATCAGGTAGCCTATTGATGTTGCTGTTGCATTAGTGTTGTTTGCTAGATTACTTTGTACACTTGAATCGGTTAAATCAAGGGCAAGATTATCTAGCATCCAGAAGCTTCCATCTTCAAGCTTTCCTACAGCATAAGGCGTATTGTCGCGTTTATCATAGAGGACTGCAGTGTCGCCAGGGTTCGGTGCTAACGAGTTAAGGATAGCGTCGTCGACATCTTGCATATACATAGTATTTGTTTGCTTGACGCAACGGACAGAATTACCGTATGCACGATGTTCCGTCGAACCTACTTTAACAGTTCTATCGCCATAGCGATATGATAGTTTGCCCATTGAATTATTCGATGCATAAGTTTTACTCCAGAAGTATGCATTGGCGGAAGATGCGGCAGCACCATTGATGAACCAACCTGTTCCAGCAATGGAAAGCGCTGTACCAAAATCAGCAAAGCTACCATTATACAAACTATACAATGTACTTAATTCATTTTCAGTAGGCAAGCGCCAACCTGTAGGACAGATGTCGTAGGTTGAATCGCCAGATGCAGTAGTGCCTGGATTGGTACCGTTGCCGAAGCAGTAATAACCAGCAGAAGCTGCGCAATAGTTATAATACACACCGACCTTGTTGCTACCTTGTCCGTTTACTGGGACGTAGCGGCTATCTGTAATAACTGTATCTTTCCTACTTGTGTTTGTTTGGGGTACAGAGTAGCTGTAGCTGGATGTCCAGTTTGACACGCCAGAAACTGGATATCTATCGCTAGTGGTCCCACCACCATTCTTTAGTCTTTCTATTGAAGTAGCAGTAGAATGAGTATTGCCTTGGAGATTATTAAGGCTAGTGTTTACTATATCTAGGGCGAGGTTGTCTAGCATCCAAACATTGCCATCGGCAAGCCTTGAGACTGAGTATTCTTGGTCATCACGTTTATCATAAAGAGTAGTTACGTCACCATTATTTGGTGCTAAATCGTTTAGGTCTGATGCGGTGACATTTTGCATCTCGTATCTGTCCTTGGAGATACAGCGGATTGGCATGCCTACCATACGTCCTGCAGAGTTACTAGAATTGAAGTTATTTTCAGTCATGCTCCAAACATTTAGGTTAGAGGTCGGGAAGTATACTAGTGTGCCTTGTTCATTGATGCCACCACCTTTGTTATACCAACCAACGAGATTAATATTTAGCCTATTAATAAAAGTAGACTGATTATTGATGATGTTATACAGATTTTGCACTTCACCATTGCTACCACCAGAAGGAAGCCTCCATCCTGCCGGGCAGATGTCGTCGGTAGGGGTGCCCTCTGGTGTGCCTGGACTGGTACCGTCCCCATAACAGTACGATCCCATAGAGGCAGCACAATAGTTATAATAATATGTTCCAGACTGTTCACCCCAAGCATAAAGTGGCTGTGAATAGCTATTGTCACTAGCAGCAGTCCAATCTTGCACTCCTGTAATTGGGTATTTATCGCTAGTTGTACCACCGCCATTAGTAAACCTATTGATAGCAGTAGATGATGATACATTGGTGTTTGATATACTAATTGGTTCGCCTAAATCTCCTGGATCGACCGCCAATTCGGTTTTCATCCAACACCTGCCATCTTCTGCCTTGACGACACGTGTAGGCTGGAGCAATGCATGGTTGTCACTAACACGAGTGTCAATTAGCCATTCTTCTTCACCAATGGAGACGGCAGCACATATGGATGGATTCATATCTTTCATAGTGTAATATTCTTCAACAAAGAAAGATACTTGGATTTTTTCTTTACCTGCAGCGGCATAGGCTTCATTAAAGGTGGTTGGATCAAATTGAGCATAGAGCACATTTGTAGTGTCGTTGTCTGCAGTAGAGTTCCTGATCCAGCGACCATTTGCGTCCGTCCAACCAGAAACACTTGGCTGAATTGTGCCATCAGCGGCAATTACTTTGGAGCCACCTTCAGCAGCCGTGAACCAACCTTCAAAGTTAAAGGTATCTTTGGTTGCTGTAGGGATTGTGCCTGGATCGGTAGTCATACGGCCAGAGTACACGTCTGCTTTTTGGTATGCAGTATAGATATTTGTTGAGCCAGAACGGGTTCCGCCATTTGTCGCCACATCAAAGAATACTCTCACATTTACGTGATACATGTTGGTTTTTGAAGTGGCGGTTGCCGTACTGCTTGTTTGAGTCCCATCAGATGCATACACTCTACAAGTATAGTATCTGGCGCCGATGAAGTTTGCCGCATTATCACCTGAGTTCTTTACGCTGTATGTGTTTGTGGTGCTTGGATTACCCAACCAGGTTACAGTTCCATTCGACGTTGTAGAATAGCCAAATTCATAATATTTGCTAGCGCCTGAAGCGTAAGTCGTAGAGGAGCTACAGGTGAGGGTGGTATCTGATCTGTTTAATACTTTTGTAGTACCACCACTGATGGTTGGTGCGGCTGGATTATCAATATTACACTTTGCGAATAATGTAGCACTGTTTCCAGTAGCAGTTGTCGCATAGCTGGAGCCACTATTATATACAATGTTGCCAGTTGCGGATGTAGCATAGCCACAAGTGTAGCCAGTCTTGGTGATGCTTGGAAGAACAACGCCTACCGGGGTCCAGTTTGCTACCATGGTTACAGTGCCGGATTCTTTGAGATTCATAAAGTATTGGTTGGTGGTAGCGGTGCCATCCCAATCTGTTGTAATGGCGCTCGATGATACACCAGTCTTAGCATTGGAGCCAATTGTTGTTGAAGTCCAACCAGCGAAGATTTGAGCTGAGCTAGCGCTGGTTACGTCTTGGTTCGAGGCATTCTTAATTGAAGCATTTTGACCATTAGCGTTGATGTTTACTGTAAATGTCTTTTCTGGGTTGGAGATATTGACGGCAGTCTCATAATCTGCAGAGGTTGGCATAGAAGATGGGTTGTTGCCACCATTTAATGTGTAGGCAATAGAATAGTTATTTGCAGTGTAATGCGCATAGAGTTTCCTTGAAGTAGAACTTGTGGTATAGGCCCCCCATTTATATGTGCTTCCATCGAGCACAATCCAGCCGCTAATCGCTTGATTCACAAGTGTTCCATCAGCATTTAGAATTTTGGATCCACCAGAGGCAGCAGTATACCAACCATCGAAAGCATGGCCAGCAGGCGGAGTAACGGTTGGGAGGGTAGTTACAGTAGAGTTGGCGCTACCGCTATAAACATCGGCGCTCTTATAATAAGTGTAGACCCTGGTTTTATCAATACTTCCCCCGTTGGCGTCGAAGTTGATATAAGCATTTCTTATCAACATTCTAACTCTATTAGCTACCGTATTGGCATCCGTAGTACCACCAGTACCAGAAGTACAAGTAGCGGTAATCGAGCTGTCGGTGCTATCGGTAACCACAACTTTAACGCCATAATATCTAGTGCCTCTCCAATCACCAGATGAGGCGGTTGATGGAAGCCTACCTGTTGCACCCATCGTGATTGTGTTGCTAGAACCCGCCGAAACAAAGTTACCGAGAGTCGCGGAATCACTAGAAGCATAGCCAAAGGAGTAAGAGATGTTAACACTACTATCATAGTTGCTAGAATTATTCGTAGCAGTGAAGATGGTAGTAGTGTAATTATAGACTCTGGCAGTGGAGCTGGCGTTGGAAGAAATAGAACAAGTTGGAGTAGCAAGGGTAGCTGCTTTGATAGTGACAGCACCGGCGCCGGCACCCACGGTATAGGTTGAACCACTAAGCGAGCTGCTCGCGGCACTATCGGTCTTGGTATAAGATGCACCGCTATAACCAGTCTTATAGGTTGGAGTAATGGTGGAAAGATCAATAGTACTGCCATAGGTGAAGGACTTGGAAATAGTGGCAGTGCCAGTACCAGTCCAGCCGGCTGCAGTGAGAGCACTAACACCTGGACCAGCAGTAAGCGTAATAGTGTATGAAAGTGGAGTGGCTTTGGCAAAGACATTAAGGGTTGTGCCTGGCTCGGTAGCCGGAGTAAGAGAGCTACCAGAATTATATGCAGTACCGGTCCCAGCATCGTTGAGATACCATTTGCAATCATGTCCTTCGCGAGAAATGGTTGGAAGAGAAAGACTGCCAGACCAGTTAGCAACCATAGTTACAGTGCCGTTATTATCGCTTCTTAGATTCTTGAAGTATTGGTTCTTGGTAGCTGTAGTACCATTCCAAGCGGAGTAAGTACCACTGGCGGAGGTAGCAGTAGTGGCGGTGGAACTTAGAGTAGAGGAGGTCCAGCCAGCGAAGGTGCGGGTATTGGAGGTGTCCGCACCAACGGTACAGCCTGAGTTATTTTCATTACCATGAACCGTAGTTGTCTTGGTTGGATTAGAAATATTAACAGAAGATGCATAAGTGCCAGTGGTTGGTTTGGTGGATGGGTTGCTGGTAGTATCTGCACCATTTAGGTTGTAGCTAATGTTGTAGGTGTTGTAATCTGCAACCACCAGTACATGCGCATCACCCTTATCCATAGTAAAGTTGGTGGTAGAGGAGGTAGGAGAGTCTATAGTTCCAATGCCTCCTCCATAATTCTCCCAATGATCGAAGTGGGCACCGGTTTTTGGAGTAACAGATATTTGTACGACTTGCCCCCATCTGTATGTGCCGTCGCCAGTAGGTATATTAACGTAAGTCGAGTAATAGCCGATACCTAAGGCATAAGTATTCCTGTAGAAGGAGAGATCCACATTGCGGCTAGCAGTAACGTTGGATACTGTGATGGTACCTTCAGAGTTGTTGGCGCCAGCAGAGCTACCCTTGTAATCTGTTACAGACTTGGTGTAGGAACAAGTGCCACCATATGGAACAGTAATAGTGCCATCTGTAGTGTAG
>JAZNDC010000024.1:0-2514 GCA_045587885.1 Candidatus Nanosyncoccus sp.
TGCCCAACCGCTCACATATAGACCTTTCCAATCCAGCGAAACCATAGGTTGGATAGCCATACCGCCTAAGTTTTGTCCGCGCCATAGGTAGGAACTTACTAAGTCGGCACCTACTTCGAGGGTTAAGCCTAACTCTTTGTACTCTCTGTCCTCAGCATATGCTTGAAAAGGACAAGCACTAACGCCTAATAGCGTTAGTGCTAAAACCAATAATGTTTTTTTCATTTGTTATTTCTTGTCATTATAATGCGTTCTTGCTCGCCCAAGCGATGCGCAACGCTACTTCGAGAATCTTAGTCTCATCAAGTACCACGATGCCGCCATCAGGACCTGGCTCAATGTGATAACCTACAGTTGCTGTACCATTGAAAAATGCGCGTACTTCATCAGCTGCAATTCCTAACTCTTCAGCAATTACAGCTGAACTACCTTTTGGAAGGCTATCCTTCACTTCTCTCAGTTTGTTGAATGTTGTGCGAATCATAGTAACTAATTCATTTATAGTTAATAATAAAGTTATTTTGTTGTTAATTTTCAGTTCTTACCTTTCACTTTTCGGTTTTCACTTTTCAGTTTTCACCTTTCCGTTTTCAAACTCGTGTGCAAAGGTAACACTTTTTTTTTATATATGCAAATTTTTTCGCAATTCTGTTGAAGAAATATCAAAATAGGGTGCTCCTGTTAGGAAAATTGTGCCTTTGGCGGGTTGTATTGCTCCTTGCGTACCCGCTTTATCTCGTCTCGGATACACAAATACGCGGTAGTTGTCCAAAATGTATTGATATTCTCGCCACTGGTCGAATATCTGTAGGTTGTCTTCGCCGATGATGAGGGTAAATTCGTGTTCAGGGTATTCTCTCGCGAGCGCGCGCAGTGTATTAGCGGTGTATGTAGGGCGGGGGAGATGAAACTCGAAGTCCGATACGACAATCCTCTTGCCTTTCGCCTCATCGCCTATAGCCAATATCCCATCGCCAATTGCCTCTCTTGCCGCAGTCAGTCGCTCGTGTTCGTCGGCGAGTATGCTTTTGTCTTTCAGCGGGTTGTTGGGTGATACCATGAGCCACACTTCGTCTAAGTCGGTATGCTCTAATACCCACTTTGCCAATCCTGTATGCCCAAAGTGTATAGGATTGAATGACCCACCGTAGATGCCTATTTTCATCCGCTTAATTGTCTAACCGCTTAACCGACATTAACCAACTTATCCAGTTCTGCTTTTGCTTTGCAGAGGTCGTCGTTCACGACAATTTTGTCGAAGTATGGTGCGTCTGCCATTTCTATTTCGGCTTTGGCGAGGCGTTTTTGTATCATCTCTTCGCTGGTGTCGCCGCGTCCGTGCAGACGGCGTGAGAGTTCTTCTACGGATGGTGGTGCAATGAAGATAGCCAGTGCCTCATCGCCGAAGATGCGTTTGAGGTTGAGTCCGCCTTTTACATCAATGTCGAAGACGATGGTGCGTCCTGCGGATTGGATGCGTTCGATTTCGGCTTTCAGTGTTCCGTAGTACAGGCCTTCATATACTTGTTCGTATTCGATGAAGTCGTTGTTTTGTATGTGTTGTTCAAACTCCTCGCGGCTGATGAAGTAGTATTCTTTGCCGTGTTGCTCTTGCCCGCGTGGGGCGCGTGTGGTGGCAGAGATTGAGAGTTCGTATTGTCCTGGGTAGGTTTCGAGTAGGTGTTTTACCATTGTAGATTTGCCCGAACCGCTGGGCGCACAGAGAATAATAATCATAGGGATTTACTATTTGACTTATTACTATTTACAATTTGCGCTGCAAAGTTACAAAAAATATTGCATATATACAAATCTTTTGTGTAATTCCTCACACGCATGCGAGCAATTACGGGTTCATGACGGGTTCATAGTGGCACATCGTTTGCCTATCGGTGGCATATCCCTATCTTGTGTATGTCTTTTTTGGGGGCGAAGACATGCTTTTGATCTCTTTCGAAACCACTCGGTTACCACTCTGATTTTCACTGTACCCCCATGAAAAAATCCGCATAACCGATTTGTCTTTCGATTGTGCGGATATTTTTTGATTGCAACTAACACTTTTTATTCTTGATAATAAGAAAGGAAAATCTGTATTTCTTCTTGCATAGTAGAAGCATTTTGGAGTTGTTTCACAAGATTAGGATATATGCTTGCTTTATTCTCTAAATAAGTTAATACAACATGCTGAATCTGTTGTAAGTGTAGAAACTCATCTTGTGTGTTTTTAGAAGATTGATATATCTTTATATACACATCCACCACAATGCTTTTAAAAGTAGAGTTGCCTGTCAAGTTATTTATTAATTGTATGATTTTTTTGTGCGTTGTCAATACTTTTTGCTCATTTTTATCGGTGACTTTGTTTTGTGCAGGTTGAGTGTTTACCATCTCATTATTGCTCTTAACAACTTGTGAGTTTTCAACTTGTGACTTTTCAAGTTGTGACTTTTGGGGGCGCTTCGCATAAAGTGTTTCATATGCAAAAGATTGCTTTTGTCTTCCCAAGTTATA
>JAZNDC010000025.1:0-59072 GCA_045587885.1 Candidatus Nanosyncoccus sp.
ACGTCCGACTTACTACAGACATTTGCATAAAAAAGCAACATTGCACCACCAACAAAATCACCAATCACGTTTGCCCATTTACGGCTGAGACGGTCTGCAATGTATCCGGTAGGAATATCCAAGACCATCACCGCGATAGTAAAAATGACTTGCGTCAGGGCGATTTGCTCGCTATTCAACCCAATCGAGTTGAAAAACGGAGTCATAATGGACATTGCTAACAGTCCGGCCGTCACCGTAGATTCGGCCATCACAAGACGAAGATTTCTTTTTGCATCTTTTATAAGTTGTGCTTTCTTCATTTTTTGCTCCTTTCTTTTGTGTTAATTTGCCTAGCCGCTGATGTGCGGCTAGAAAAGCCCCGAATGTGTTTCGGGGCTTATCTAGTCTATCTAATTGTTTTTTTATTTTAACTAAGTGTTAGATAATTCCCGCGCACAGATTTGTTAAGAAGCAAAATGTAGGTCTTGACGTAAGACCAACCCGCAAACAAATTGTGCATTGAAATTATTCTTTCCATACTATTATTATAACATGGTTTTTTGAATTTGCAATACTGTTTTTGGTTAATTAAAAAGCCCGGGTAAAACCCAGGCCGTAAAGATTATTCATCGTTTTTATTCTGCAGGATTATTCCAATAACAATTGCTAATCCAAATATAACGAAAAATGCCGTATAAACAGCTATCATAGCGTCACCTCCTTTTTTAATGTACACACTATAATTATATTATATCATGGTTTTGTTTATTTGTCAATTTTACACCTATTGTACAGATTTATGCTATAATGATTCGGTAGCCTATTGGTAGAACATTTATATGAGGGGAGGTCGTAAGATGATAACGATTGGTGAAAAGAATGGTGAGAGAGCGGGGATTCTCAAATGTATTGCGGAGAAGAGGGCTGCCCAGGCTAAACTTGAGGAGGAAATCCTCGAGAAAGAAAAGGAACTGAGGAAGCGCGAAAAATTCGCATACAAAATCAAGATTTTTCCTTGCACTTATTACTTGCCGGCGGAAGACGCTACGATTTGGAAGGGCGAAAACTACAAGTTTTATCACCTGGATTTATCTAGCTATTACGAAGGAAGGTATCTGCTCGGGGAAAATATTATCAAGATCACAGAAGATGTTCGGAGTCGTATCCAGATAATCCTGACCGAAAACAAAGGTCTCGAAGATTGGTCTGTGCTCGGCGCCTTACTGCTTAGAACCTACAATTCACAAAACGAAGATTAATTATTTATCTCGGACTAATTTATAAACGCCACTTTAGCAGTGGCGTTTTTCTTTCTCGAGAAAATGTGTTATAATATTTTTATGATTTATCTAGATCACGCTGCAGCGACACCGGTGTCGCCTAAAGTTCTTAATGCAATGGAGCCGTATTTTACGGACCAGTTTTTTAATCCTTCGGCAGCGTATCTTCCGGCCAAAAAAGTTGCGGCCGAATATGAGGAAGCGAAGGGCGTAATTGCGCATGCGATTGGGGCTAAGGCAACCGACCTCGTGATTACTGCTGGAGCAACCGAAGCAAATAATCTTGCGTTTTCAGTTATAAGAGAAGTTGAATCTGTACTATATCTAGAAACAGAGCATGATTCCGTTCGTAAGGTTGCCGAACAACACAACGGAATTCCTATCAAGGTATTGCCAAATGGCCTGATTGACATGGATGATTTAAAAGCGAAAATTACTGATGATACAGTGCTAATCTCAGTGGCGCTAGCAAATAACGAAATTGGTGTGATTCAGCCTTTATCTGAGATTGCCGGCGTGATCCGCGATGTAAAGTTTGATAGATTAAAACGCGGAGTAAAAACACCGATATACCTACATTCTGACGCATCGCAGGCTTTGAATTTGCTTGATATTAGCGTGGCAAGACTCGGTGTAGACCTTTTAACTCTCAATGCGGCAAAAGTATATGGCCCGAAGGGCGTGGGCGCTCTATATGTTTCTCATGATGTAAAATTATCACCAGTAAGCTACGGAGGTGGACAGGAAAAAGGACTTCGCGCTGGTACCGAGAATGTACCTGGCGTGATCGGATTCGCAAAAGCTATTTCTGAGGCAAAGGAGCACCTGAACGGGAACCGCAAAAAATATGCCTCTTTACGCAAAATTCTACTCTCGGAGATTAAAGATTATGAATTAGTGAACAAAAAACATTCGCTCGATAATTTCGTAGTGCTATGTTTTGACGGGATTGATGCAGAAAGACTAATTTATCTCTTGGAAGACAAAGGTGTATATGTTTCTACCGGCGCAGCCTGTGCCGCTTCTAAAGGCCAGAAGTCTCATGTACTTACTGCGCTCGGATTATCTGATTCTGAAATCGCCGGGTCACTTCGTTTGACGCTTGGTGAGACTAATACAGAAGAACAAATCCATGAAGCTACTCGTCTAATTAATGAGGCAGTTAGTTTAGAAAAGGCACGCACTAATGGGTAAAAAAGTATTTGTCGGTATGAGCGGCGGGGTAGACTCGAGTGTTTCGGCTCTACTTTTGAAGGAACAGGGCTACGATGTAACCGGCGTCTATATGAAAAACTGGTCTAAGGATCTTCCCGGTATGAAATGTCCTTGGGCGGAAGACCTTGCCGATGCCAAACGCGTAGCAGTAAAACTTGGGATTCCATTTGAGGTTTGGGATTTTGAAGATGCGTACCGCGAGAAAGTCGTGGAATATATGCTCGATGAATTCAAAAAGGGAAACACACCCAACCCAGATGTGATGTGTAATCAAGAAATCAAGTTCAAACTGTTTTTCGAAAAAGCTATGGAGCACGGAGCTGATTTTATTGCCACTGGACACTATGCAAGAACAATTGGTAATACTCTTGCCAGGGCCACAGATGAGAATAAGGATCAGACGTATTTCCTATATAGAATTTCGGAAGATGCTTTGAAACACACACTTTTCCCGATTGGGGAGATGTTGAAGCCGGACGTGAAGAAGTTGGCCGAAGAAAAGGGACTTCATAATGCATACAAAAAAGAATCAATGGGTGTGTGTTTTGTAGGCGAAGTGGGAATGAAAGATTTTCTTAAAGAATATATAGATATCAAGCCAGGTGAAATTCGCGAGATTGAGACCGAAAAAGTGCTTGGCTATCACGAAGGTGCAATATTCTATACCATTGGCCAGCGTCATGGACTCTATCTTTCTGGTGTCGCCGGAGAAGTGAACGACGGCTTGCCATATTACGTAGTGGATAAGAATCTTGATAAAAACATTGTGTATGTTTCTGAGAACCTAAACGATTCTCACATTTGGACGAAAGAATTGAAGTTGAAAGATGTTCTACTCCGAAATGCCCCGAGTTCGGATGTATTAGTCCGCTTACGTCACCGCGCACCTTTAGTTCCGGCCAAGTTTGACGGCGAGACACTGGTTTTTGAAAACGAAATAAAAAGACCCGCCAGCGGTCAGTCTGCCGTTTTGTACGATGGGGATGTCTGCCTAGGCGGGGGGATTATTGTATAAAAAATATCTCGCTGGTTGCGAGATATTTTTTGTATTTAGGCATTCACAAATGCGACATTTGCAGCAAGCAAGATACCTGCGACAAGCGCGAGAGCTAAGATGAAGAACATGTGGAACTTATCGGTTTTACCGCAAGATTTGCAGCCACATTTTTTGCAAGTTTTTGCTTTCGCTGCTGGTTTTTTAGCGGTTTTTGCCGCAGTTTTTTTCTTTGTTTGAGCCATATTTTTATCCTTTTTATAATCCTTATGATTATTTTATTATGATTTTTAATAATTGTCAAGAAAGAAAATGCCCCGCTGGGGGAGCGGGGCAATATATATGAGTTGGTTTTGAAGTCAGTTTTTTAACGGCTTGACCTCATCTGCCGTTTTTCCATCGCCCCACTTCAGAGACAATATATCGAAAACATATCTTTCGAGATATTGCTCCAGTTCGGGGGTTTTGCCAATATTGTCGGCCAAGAAGCGACCAATCGCCTTGATCAATGAAGCATAGGCGATGTCTGATGAATCCGATAATAACTCCTCGAATTCGATGTGCGTCCTTAATGCCGATGCGCACCTTCCTGCTTCCCTTAAGAATTTAAGGGAAATCTGGTCGTCTTCTCCCGGATGCGAAGCGTTCCATTCTAAAATTACTTTAATGAAACCGCTTGGAAGCTCCGGAAGCTCCCGGATTAATTCTTCTTCTGTCACTGTTCATCACCTCCATCCTGACAGAAACTTAGCGTAAAATAACGCCATTTGTTTATTATACCATACTTTGGCGATTTTTGCAAGATATGATATAATTTTCTCTATGGATGCAAACGAAATTAGACAAAAATTCTTAGATTTTCAGGTAAAAAAAGGTCACAAAATCATTCAGCCGGCACCGCTCGTGCTAGAGAATGATCCAACTACACTTTTTACCGGCGCTGGTATGCAGCCGCTCTTGCCATACCTTCTTGGCAAAGAACATCCAGATGGTACTAGACTGGCGGATAGCCAGCCATGTCTCCGTTTGCAAGATATTGAAGATGTGGGAGACCCACGCCATACCACCGTTTTTGAGATGCTCGGCAACTGGAGCCTTGGTGATTATTTTAAAGAGGAGCAGATTCGCAGTTTCTTTGAATTCTTGACGCGCGAGGTGGGACTAGATCCAAATAATATTTATGTAACTTGTTTTATTGGTAACGAAAAGTATGGCATTCCAAAGGACACCGAGGCAGCTGAAATTTGGCAATCTGTTTTCAAGAAGGCTGGAGTGGATGCAAAAATTGCTGAAATCGGTACAGCTTCTGAAGGTGACAAGCGCGGTATTAAACCAGGCGAACACATCTTCTTTTATGATGACCACGAAAACTGGTGGAGCCGTGGTGGTGGATGCGATTCTACCCCTATTGGCGACCCATGTGGCCCCGATTCTGAGGTGTTTTATGATTTTGGCGAAGACAAGCAAGATGTAGAAAAATATGGCTTGGCACATCCAGCAAGCGATGGTGCGAGATTTATGGAGATCGGAAACCAAGTGTTTATGCAATACCGCCGTGCCGAGGATGGTTCTTTTGTAGAACTAGAGAAGAAAAATGTGGACTTTGGTGGTGGCCTCGAGCGTATTGCGGCGGCGGCAATCGGTTCGTTTGACGTGTTCCGCACATCTCTCATGAAGCCGATTATTGATAAATTGGAAGGGATTTCTGGGAAATCTTATGATAACAATACCGATGAAATGCGCGTGATTGCAGACCATATTCGTGGTGCATATCTGCTTGCTGCACAGGGGCTTGCGCCGTCTAATAAGGCTCACGGCTATGCGATGAGAAGGCTACTTCGCCGTGCGATTTTGCGCGCGCTGGACCTTGGCATCGCTTCGGATTTCTTGGCAGAAATTGTGCCGATTGTGGCAAATAATTATGATGATTTGTCAGACAGTATCTTGACTCACCGCGAAGCAGCACTTGAAGTGATGCTAAAAGAAGAACGCGCTTTCCGACAAACCTTGAACAAGGGCCTAAAAGAGCTCCACAAGATGGGTAAATCTTTGACTGGTGCAGATATTTTTAAACTGCAGGATACGTACGGGTTTCCATTTGAGCTATCCGTGGAGGAGTGTTTCCGTGAGGGAATTACGCTTTCTGAAAACTATCGAGAAGAATTTGAAAAGGCCTTGGCCGAGCAGCGCGAACGTAGTCAGACCGCATCCAAAGGTATGTTTAAGGGTGGCCTTGAAGACCACGGTGAACAAACTGTGAAATACCACACTGCCACGCACTTGCTGCTCGCGGCATTGCAAAAAATCGTCGACCCTGGCATTTGCCAAAAGGGGTCAAATATCACAGCTGAACGTGTGCGTTTTGACTTTAACTTAGACCACAAGATGACTCCAGAAGAGATTTCTGCGGTGGAAACACAAGTGAACGAATGGATTGCTGCCGACCTTCCAGTAGTATTTGATGAATATGACAAGGCTTATGCGCGCGACACTCTGAAAGCGCACGGACAATTCTGGGACAAGTACCCAGATGTATTAAAGGTTTATACAATCGGCGATTTTGATAATCCAGTTTCTCGTGAAGTTTGTGGCGGCCCACACGTAGAACATACCGGCGTGCTTGGCAAATTCGTAATCAAAAAAGAAGAATCTTCATCGGCCGGCATTCGCCGTATCAAAGCTGTGCTAGAATAATTAGTTTTGGAGTAGTTTTGCAATCTTGGCGCGGAGTTTATTCTCTTCTGGCGCGCCGGCAAGAGTGTCCATACCAACACGAAGGAGCCCGAGTGCAGTAGCATAAGAATGGTCTAGGTCGGTTTTTTCTGGGATAATCAAGTCTGGTAAATCGTGGACATCGATCAAATGAATAACTGGGCGGCGTGAAAAGGCGAGGTTTTTATACCAATCCGAAATAGCGAGAGTTTCTTGGAGGAGGGAAAGGCTAGCACCGCCACCACAAAGAAGTACGCTACGTGGCAAGGAACCGTCTGCACCAAATTCCTCAAGAGAAACTTCTACGCCAGTAAGCCAGACATTAATATTACGAGAAAGCGCGGATTCGATTTTGGCTTTTTCGCGGTCGTCTAGCTTACCAGAATCAAAGGCGAGTTTTTTCTCTTCGGCTGTCTCAAAATCTAGACCTAGTGCCTCGGCAACTTGATGAGTGAAGCTACGGCCACCGATTGAGAACATACGAGTGCCTTCGACACCACCATCTTCTACAACGGCGACGTCAGTAGTTCCGCCACCAATATCCATCACAACACCGGAGAAATTCGAATCAACGTCATCGCCAAGACAGGCACGGCAAACCGCAAATGGCTCCACGGCTACGGTGAGAAGATCTAGGTTCAGCTCAGCACAGACTTTTTCTATGGCTGCAACGTGAATCATTGGTGCAAAAGCGGTATAAAATTGAATTACCAAATCTGAGCCTTTGAAGCCAATCGGGTTAGAAATCTTGTAACCATCTATAGTGAGGGAAACAATGGCAGAATTGATTAGGCGAACTTCCACATTATCGTTGCCAGTCTCGATAGCGACGGCCTTACGCGCGACTTCGCCAGATTTTTGCTGAACTTTTTTGATTATTTCATTCATCTCGGCATCGGTAATTGGTTTGTTTGGATTCTTACGGGCGTAGTTAACCGTTGTAGTGTTACCCTTGATAAGCTCACCAGCGATACCTACAACAGTGGTTTCGGCGCGCTCGCCAGCTTGGTCTTCGGCATCGCTTAGGGCCTTCTCGCAAGTTGCAACTACGGCCGGTATATCTGCCACGGCACCATTATACATACTACCTTCGGTCTGTTTGGCTTTACCAATACCCAAAATCTCCAGCTTGCCTTTTTTGTTTGGGCGAGCAATTACCGCTTTGATGAATTCCGTTCCGATATCCAAACCGAGTATAGTGTTCATGGTTTTATTATAACACAGGCTTAGACTTTTCTTTTGGAAAAGAAAGTCTAACAAAAGAAACCAGTTTGAAAAAGAAATCAGAAGTGAATCCCGATTTCTTTTTTATCTAAAATTTGGAATTTCCCCGACTCTAAATTGTTTAATTCAAAAACCCCGAACTTGGTTCTGTGCAGTTTTGTAACTCTATAACCTAATGCTGCGAAAGTTCGACGAATTTGGCGATTGCGACCTTCGGAAAGAATTACTGTGTAGGATTCTTTTGCAAAGCCTTTCTCGGGAGCGCAACTTCGTACGCCTTCGGCGAACAAGGGCGCTAACCCAAGCTTCACTCCCTCGGAAGGCTCTTGCAAAAGATTCTTAATTACAGTGAACTTACTAGGGCCGTCTTCGAGCATTACGCCAAAGTCTGAAATCATTTGCTGGTGGAGTGGTTCGAGCGGATGATTAAGCTCGACTTCGTAAACCTTTTCTTTATGAAACTTTGGATGCGTCATTTGAAAAGCAAAGTCACCGTCGTTGGTTAACAAAATCAAGCCGGAAGAATCTTTGTCTAGACGCCCGACAGTTTTTAGCTTAGCATATTCTTTTGGCAATAAATCATATAATGTTGGGGCATTACCCTGAGTGCGACGCGAACAAACATAGCCTACAGGCTTGTTCATCGCGATATACAAGAAATCCGTATCAAACGGTACTGTTTTATTATTATAGCATACTTTTGACTTTTTGTCAATCCGTGCCCCTAATATAGCGGGCTTGCCATCTACTAAAATTTTACCAGAAGCAATTAGCTCGTCTGCTTCACGTCGCGAAAAACCTAGCCGTTCGGCAATAAATTTATTTAAACGGATTTCGCCTGGTTTTTCTTCCATGTTATTGTTGCTCAGGTGTAGTAGGAGCAGGTGACTCTACTGGAGCTTCAGATGGTAATGGGGCTAAGGTTGGGGCTGGCTGAACTGGCGCTTCTGGGACAGGTGCTAGACCTGGTGCTGAAGTGGCTGGAGCTTGAATTGGTTGGGCTGGAGCCGTTGGGGCTGGAGCTGGCGCTGGAGTAGGTGCTGGTGCAGGGGCAGGGGCAGGGGCAGGGGCAGGGGCTGGCGTTTCAGTCGGGGCTGAGGCATCTACTGATGCTTCAGTTGTGCCCTCGCGATCGCCTAATACTTCATGAATCGTATTAATTACATCTTCTATGCCTACTTGGGATTTTACCAAATATCTATCCGCACCGAGACGCTCACCGCGAGCACGCTGATCGTCTGAAGAGAGCGCAGTCATCATTACTACTTTGATATTTTGTGTTTCTGGAGTGGAGCGCAAAATATCAAGCATGTCAAAACCAGAAATCTTTGGCATCATCACATCAGACAGAATAAGATCTGGCTTTTCGCGAACAGCCACAGCGAGAGCTTCTTCGCCATCGCCTGCAGAAACTACTTCGTAGCCTTCTGCGGTAATACGAATACTGTAGATTTCACGGAGCGCCGCGTCGTCTTCTACTACCATTACTTTCATTGTATTCCTCCATTATTATTATTTATTACTTGTTGTTGTGGTTGTTGTGCTAATTGTTGTATCGTTGGTCCTGCCGGCGATGTAGGTGCTGCCGGTGTGGGCGGTGTGGGCGGAGCCGCCTGAGATGCTTGCGGCGTTGATGTCGGGGCTGGAGAAGGAGCAGGTATGGAAGCAGGGGTAGATGCAATGGTTGGTATAGGTGCCGGAGTAGGTACTGGAGCTGGAGCTGTCTTTGCAGCTTCCAAAGCTTGTTGATTTCTAACAACAATCATGCGTTTTTCGTATTCCTCACCAGAAATGCGTGGTAAAGAGACAAAGAAAGTGGAGCCTTCTCCGAATCCAGATTCAGCCCAAACGCGACCGCCCATAGCTTCTACGCGTTGTTTTACCAAATACAACCCGAGACCAGTACCACCGATTGTGCGTGTATCAGAATTGTCGGAACGATAAAACTTTTGGAAAATATGGCCAATATCATCGGCGGAGATACCAATGCCAGTGTCTGTGACATTAATGAGCACACGATCGCCATCGCCACGGACATTCACATAAATTGATCCGCCCTCTGGAGTATATTTGATGGCGTTATCGATAAGGTTGTCCATGATTTCGCGCATAAAATCGATATCAATAAAACCATAGACTACCTGCTCGAGCCGACGGGTGGTGCCTGTTTTTTCTTGAGTCCCGAATGAATAATTAAGCTTGGCCTCCCTAGCACGTACATTGTGCGCGTCTGCAATTTGTTTTATTGTGCCTACCATTTCGGCCGGGACGAACTTTGGACGGATGCGGCCATCGTCGAGCTTGGTGGTATCAAGCAAATCTTGAAATAGCTTGCCCAAATGCTTTGATGCAGCTTGAGCGGCCTCCAAATAGCCCCTGGCTCTGTCGTCAATGGTGGCGGTCTGAGGATTAATTGCTAGCGATAAATAACCATCAATTGTGGCAACTGGTGTACGCATTTCGTGAGAAGCAGTGGAAATAAACTCGGCCTGTTCGCCTTCTTCGGCTAGCTCTTTGGTGATGTTTCGAAAAGTAATAACACGTTCGCCCTGACCACCACTTGCAGGAATTACATTAATCGCAACCGGAATACGCTTGGCGGATTGACCAGCAATCATACAGCAAGCATAGCGCTCTAAAGGCTGACCACTGCGCATTGAAAGAACTAGGGGGTTCTCGGTTTCTGCCAGTTCGCGACCTTCTTTGGTTTCAATTTTTAGTAACAACCCATAGTCTAAATTCAGAGCGTTTTCGGCCATACCACACTCCGTCATCGTAATAGCGGCCGGGTTAATAAACTTAATAATCCCATTTTTGTCTGTGATAATCACACCATCATTGATGGAGTTCAATGCCATCTCGGCAAGCAAAGTCTTGTCTGACGCAGCAGGATTTGGATTTTTGTTACGATTAAAAAGACTCATCTTGTTTTTATTTTAACACAAGCTTATTAAAATGTGCTAAAATTGTTTTATGAATAAAGACGTCATTTATATTGAACCCGAGGATGATATCACTGATATCATTACAAAAATCGAAAATTCAAAAGAAAAAATTGTCGCCCTTGTTCCACCAAAAAAGGCTGGGGTGTTTAGGAGTATTGTAAATATTAAATTGATTGCAAAAGTTGGTTTCACCGCTGATAAAACCATCGTCCTTGTCACTACCGATCCGTCCATCGTAAAGCTTGCTGGCGCAACCAAAATTCCTGTTACCAAAAATTTACAAACCGCTCCTACTATTCCAAGTCTTATTTCCGACGATGAGTCAGAGTCTACTTCGAAAGAAGAACTTGTAGAGAAAAAGGACGGCGAGGTTGAAGCAGAAGAGAAAAACGAGAAAGACAAGAAAGACGAAAAGGAAGAAAAAGAAGCCGACGAATCTTCAGAAAAAGATGACGAAAAAGAAGATAAGAAAGATGAAAGCAAAGATAAGGCCGATTCTGAAAAATCCAAAAAGGATGCAGGTAAAGAAAAAACAGAAAAGGCAAAGGATAAGACCAAAAAACTTGCTAGCGATGCAAAAAAATTCTCATTTGCTTGGTTTGCTGCACATAAAGGGATCACGATTGGTTCTATTATTGGCGTTCTTCTTGTTGTTATTTTCTTGGTTTGGGCATTCGCAATCGCACCGGCTGTAACTATTACCGTTGGGGTTCGCACGACGTCATCGAATTTCTCTAAGAGTGCTACTTTTACAAAAAAACTGGAAGAAGAGAATATAAATGAAGGTAAGTTTTATCTCGTAGAGAAGAAACTCGAAAAAGAAGCAAGCAAAGAATTTGAGGCAACTGGCCAAAAGAATGTTGGTGAGAAAGCCAAGGGTTCAGTAGTGGTTTACGCCTTCTTTAGTGCACAAGGAACCGTTGGCATAAACGCAGGGGAAAAGTTTACTATCGGCGAGCTATCCTATACGGCCGATGCTAATACTACTATCACTTGGGATGGTACACAAACTAGTTGTGAAAACACAGATGTTATTTCTGGTGGCAAGATTAACTGTAAGATTTCTGGTCGCGTAAGTGTTACTGCTGTCGACGCTGGCGAAAAGTATAACATTGCTGCATCAAGCGCAAGCTGGAAGACCACCGCAAACGTCTCTGCTTATACCGATTCGGCCATGGCTGGTGGTACAGACCAGATGATTACAGTCGTATCTCAAGAAGACTTAAACAAAGCAAAAGAAGATGTTTTGACTGCCGAAATCAAAGAAGCTTACAAGACTGAGCTTTTAGAGTCTTTGGCTGATGATGATTTTAAAATCGAATCCAGCTACAGAGAATCAATTGGTGATGCTGTTTCTACCCCAGCTATCGGCGAAGAGGTTAAAGACGGTATTAAACCAAAGGTTACTGTAAAAGTCACAGAGACAATTTACCTTATTGATAAGACCAAAGTCGAAGAGTATATTACAAACGAAGCAAAGCTTAGCGAAAACTATAAGATTTATAAAATGGAAAATCCATTTATTGAGAATTTTGTAGAAACTAGCGATGGCTTCACTGGCAAGATTAAGACTTCTTATATCTCTGGTCCAAAAGTTACCGAAAACGATATAATCGAGCTTGTAAAAGGTAAAGGTCTTGGCGACGCACAACACGATCTTGCATCTATTGATGGCATCAATGGCAGCAAGATTCGTATCGATAAGTCTTACCCGTGGGTAATGTCTGTCCCAGGTGATACAAATAAAATTACTGTTATCCTAGATACTGGTATTTCAAGCGAGGAGTAAAATGAGAATCCTTGGTCTTGATGTAGGTGAAAAGCGTATTGGTGTTGCAAGAGTAGATACTTCTACCAAGATTGCGCTACCAGTTACTACTATTATTGTTGATGGTTCTGAATGGGATGAGATTTCTAAACTTACTCGTATCCATAGTACGAATTTTATCGTGATTGGCATGCCACGCAGTAATGAGGGAAATACAACTAAACAATCATTGTATGTTCGACAATTTGCTAGGAACCTAGTTGAAAAAATCCCTGGCGTACGTATAAAGTTTCAAGATGAGTCTTTGACTTCGGTCATGGCAGAAGAACGCCTCAAAGCTCGCAAGAAAAAATACGCAAAGGGCGAGATTGATGCCGAAGCGGCCACGATTATTTTGCAGGATTTTATCGAAAGCTTTAAAGCAACAGAGAAGAAGAATAAAGTAAGCGCAGTGAAAGTTGCCGAAAAAAATAAAATAGTAGATAAAGTCGAAAACGCTGCCGAGACCGCTCAGGCAATAGCGAAAAAAAATGCCGATAAGATCAACCTAAACAGCAAGAAGGCGATGAGCAAGGCAAAAAAGTTCACCTTGTTTGGCATACCAATTATTGTGATCGTTTTGGCATTAGTAGGTACGACTGTTGCATTGAAAATACGTGACCATCTCCGTGCTGAGCGTGAAGCTGAAAATGCCCGTATCGAAGCCGAAATGAAGGCAAAAACATTTTCTTTTACTATTCGCCCAGGTGAAACTATATTTGATGTAAAGAAACATTTGCTCGAGGTAGATAGGAATGGTGGTAGTGCGGAGGGAGAAATCGTCCCAAATTATACAGCTGATGAAATAGAAGCTGCTTTTGGTGCTAAATATAGCTATGATTTTTTGGAAGGACGGCCCGATGGCGCAAGTTTAGAGGGCTATCTTTATGGTGAGACGTATGAGTTTTATTCTGACTCTACTGTTCAGGACATTATAGTTCGTTATCTTGACGGTTTTGCTAACGTAATTACTAATAATAATTTAGAGGCAAAATTCGCCGACAGAGGCTTAACTCTGCATGAAGGCATTACGCTTGCCTCTATAGTCCAAAAAGAGGCATCCTCTCCAGAACAACCAACGGTTGCGCAGGTCTTTTTGTCGCGTTTGTCTTATGGCATTGCGCTTGGTAGTGACGTAACTGTAACATATGCATTAGATGTCATTGATCCAAAGAGGGAAACTTATGTCGATAATCAATCTGCACTTGGGGTTGATTCGTGTTATAATACTCGTCTATATGCAGGGCTTCCTTGTGGGCCAATTTCAAATCCTGGGCTTTCGGCGCTTTCGGCCGTCGCAAACCCATCAGATACTGCTTATCTATATTTCTTGACAGGTGATGACGGAGTGATGTATTATAGTTATACAGAGGCAGAGCACAACCGTAACGCTTACCTACATTGCCAAAACCTCTGTAATGTTTCATTATGATGACAAAGAAAAAGAAATTTAGTTTTAAGAAATTCAAGAAGTATATTCCCTATATTGCAACTGGCATCATTACGATCGCTTTGGTTTCTGTTGGCTCTATCGACAAAAAAGATGCTAGCGCCAGCCTTAATATTGATGCATTTGCAAAAAATGATTACAAGATTTCTGTCGACCAGGTTACTGGACTTTATGTTGTTGCAGATGTTTCCGAGGCCTTGGGGCTAGCTAGCGCACCAGACGTTGCGAACAACTACATGGTAGCTACTTCTCTATATGATTCTGGCCAATCTTCGATTGGCAAACTAGAAAAACCACCAATCACCAATATTCAGTCTTCGCGTGGAGTGGTAGAACATGTCGTACAGGAAGGCGAAAGCATGGATTCTATTGCCGGTAAATTTGGCATTTCTACGGACCAGATTCGTTGGTCTAACGGCAAGAAGAACACCGATATCGCCGTTGGCGATGTGCTCTATATTCCAAGCGCTTCTGGTATTGTTTACACTGTCAAATCTGGCGATACTATTGAATCTATTGTGGGTAAATATGGGTCGACCGCAGCCGAAATCATTGCATTAAACGACCTCGAAATATCTGGTATTTCCGAAGGGATGAAGATTTTGCTAAAGGGTGGCTCGCTTCCTGAGACTGAGCGTCCAGAGTACGTACCGCCAACACCTGTTTATCGTAATTATAGCTATACTTATTCTGGTTCTTCATCCACCCGTCAGAATATTCGCATTATTGCAACTGGTTTTTATGCTAATAGCCCTGGCAACCCTGGTGTACGCGGCAACTGTACGTGGTATGCTTGGTATTGGCGTTCTACTGACCCTCGCTCGCTTGGTGCGCTTAACGGGGAAGGGCGCAATGCGCGCACGTGGCACATTAATTATGCCTATCGTGGAGTTGGAAACACTCCGGTGGTTGGTGCAGTATTCCAAACCTCTTACGGTGGCTATGGCTATGGCCACGTAGGCGTGGTAACCGCCATTAATCCTGATGGTTCAATTGAAATTGAAGAGATGAACTACGCTGGTTACGCCGTGATCAACGCCGCAACTATCCCTGCAGACCAGGTGGGGAGATTCAACTATATTTATTAGAATTACCAATCTTCTACAAGTGTAAATTCTTTGCCAGCGATACTAATAATTGAGTCTGGCTCGGCACCCATGCCTGTAAGCTCGGCGCGGATACCTAGTTTTTTCATAATGTCGCGAAGACGATTGACGGAAGCATAGTTATTCATATCGGTGCGACGGGCAAATTTCTCGATTTTCTCGCCAGTAACGACAAAGATACCGTCCTCGGTTTTTTCGATGTTCCAAGTGTTGCTTAGTTCGGATTTACTGAGAGATATTGTTGGAAGTTCGCTCAAATAATCCTCTCGCGGACCGCTTCGCTCAGGCCCGTCGTTACGGGCTTCGCTCGCTTGAAGCTCCTCGTTAGTTGGCCTTCGGCCATTCGCGTCCCAAGGGGCGAGCGCAATGTTCGCTCGAGGACTATTTGCAGCGAACACACCACCATTCTCCTCAGATTTTGCTCGGGTTCGCTCAATATTCGCAATAATTTCTTGACTGAGCTCACGAAGTAGCTCGGTGAGGCCGGTGTGGGCAGCACTAGAAATAGCAAAGATTTTGGCGTCTGGGTTCACTCCAAGAATTGAGGCTATTTGCATATCGATAATATCTTGGTCTACACCTTCGCACTTGGTGAGAGCGACGATTTCTGGGCGATCTTTGAGGTCCGAATACTTATCTAACTCATTACGGATGGTTTTGTAGGCTTCGCCAGCATCATCATTATATACGTCTACAAGGTGGAGAAGAACCGCGGTACGGTCTACATGGCGAAGGAAATCGTGTCCTAAGCCTTTACCCTCGGACGCACCTTCAATAAGGCCTGGAATATCGGCAATCAGAATGTCTTTTTCGTCAATTGTGGCTACACCAAGATTTGGAGTAATAGTAGTAAATGGATAGTCGGCAATTTCTGGCTTAGCATTGGAGACTACAGAGAGGAAAGTGGATTTGCCGGCGTTTGGAAGACCTACAAGACCAACATCGGCCATGGATTTTAGCTCTAATTCGGCTTCAAATTCTTCACCTGGCTCGCCGACTTCGGCAATGATTGGAGCTTGTCTAGTAGAGCTCTTGAAATGAGCGTTGCCAAAACCACCGTCGCCACCCTTTGCAATAATCGCCTCTTGGCCATCGTAGGTAAGGTCAGCAATAAGGGTTTTCTGAGACCTCGTTCGTTCACGCCCGCCGTCGCGGGGTTCACTCACTTCGCTCAGGTCGTGACCCTCGCGGGACACGGTCTCAGAAATCCCTTCATTGTTGAGCTTATATACTACGGTGCCAATTGGTACTTCTACGATGAGATTCTTACCAGAGCGGCCGGCAGAACGGGTGCCGGAGCCATTTTTGCCGTCTTCGGCGGTAAGAATAGGGGTAAAACGAAAATCAATTAAAGTATTGGTATCTTTGTCGGCGCGAAAGATAATATCGCCGCCTTTGCCGCCATCACCACCATCTGGGCCACCCTTAGGGATGTAGATTTCACGGCGAAAAGAGACGGCACCATTGCCGCCGTTACCGGCCTTTAAACTGACTTTCGCTGTATCTACAAACATAAAAATATTATAACATAATTTCTTTGTTTTGGGAATGAAAAAGGGCCCACAAATGAGTGGGCCTTTTTAAGATGCGGGCGCGTTTAGATATAAAGATTTTTAAGTAATTCTTTGTTGTTCTTTCTCATTATTTCCAGTGCCTCATGAACCAACTGCAAGGTATTACCAAGATTATATAAATCCTCTACCGTTGGGTTGGTGTTGCATTTGGACTCTTTTATAACCATCATTACTCTTTCGACGTCTACCACGTCCGATGCAGACAGATTAGTTCCTTTTGCATCATTAATGATATTCACGGCGTCAAAGATATAGGTCAATGCATCAGTTAGAGCCTGTGTTTCCTGTTTAAAGATTAGCTTATTCATTCTTTTTACCCCCTGTGTTGTAAATTTACAAGATACTACTATCTCACGCGCATGATTATATTATATCACACTAATGCTTTAAAGTCAATAGTTGACAAAAACATGTTTATGCTTTATTATAAACATAAGCTGATACGCTTCACAGGGGTTCCACTGAATTAGTGGAGTGTGGAGACTTACATTAAAAACAAACAGCGGATTAAAACAAAACAATGTGCCCCAAGGGTGGGCGCGCATCAGCGCGAAAAGAGACCTGTCGCAAGACGTCTCTTTTTTTATCTTTACAAAAAAATAACCCCGGCCAAAGTTCGACCGGGGTATTTATTATGGCAATGGGGGGGAGTAGTGATATTTCAAACTCTTACTGCCTTTCTGTAACTGAGATATTCCTCAACACGTCTAGGCATAATCTCCGGATTCGCTTCGAAAAGCCCGGATAGTTCATCTGTGGTCAAACCGTTACAAAACTCCGTATTATTGACTTGGTCAACAACTTTAAAAAATCCACTGAGTTTTTTAGGGTCTTCAACATAACTTTCTCGGAACTTTTCATCGCGAATGAACTTTCGTTCAATGGAGTGAAAATACCGAGAGACTCTTTTCAGATAGTGTTTCATCCTTTGAATTTGTAGCGTGAGCTTCATGATGGGTATAAGCCTCATGATTAACCTCACACCATATGCAATTATTAATGATATTAAGATAACTACCATTAATGTATACATTTCCTGTCCTCCCTCTTTCTAAATGTGCTCCCCCATTGGTGAAATCATTATATAATACATATGCGTTTTTGTCAATGAGGCTTTTTATGGTATAATTAGCACATGATTAAATTCACAATTATTACTCTGTTTCAGGAGGCTTTGGAGCCATATCTAAAGACTTCTATGATGTGGAAGGCGGTAGATAAAGGCTTGGCCGAGTTTGATTTTGTGAATCTTCGTGAATTTGGGCTAGGACCGCATCGGTCTGTGGATGATACGCCGTATGGAGGTGGAGACGGAATGTTGCTCCGCTGTGAGCCAGTGTTTGCGGCAATTGAGTCAGTAAAAGCCAAAGATCCAGACGCAAAAGTAATCTTGCCTACCCCTGTAGGGGAGATATGGAACCAAGAATTTGCAAGACGATTGGCAGGAGTGGAAAGCGCGGCGTGTCCTTCGGACACGCTCCGGGCCGCTCAGGCCAAGTCTTCAAGGTCCGTAGAACACATCGCGCCTTCCACTCCTACCCATTACATTATTCTGTGCCCACACTACGAGGGTTATGATGAGAGGATTCTTTCAATTGTGGATCATAAGATTTCGCTGGGGAAGTATGTACTGACGGGAGGGGAATTGCCGGCTTTAATCATCATTGATTCCGTAGTCCGTTTGATTCCGGGCGTTCTGGGCGGGGAAACATCGGCCGAGATTGAGTCTTTTTCGGACGGTGATAATCTAGAATACCCACAATATACCAAGCCTTACGACTTTCGCGGAATGAAGGTGCCAGATATTTTGCTCTCTGGGAATCACGGCGAAATCGCCAAGTGGCGCGAAGAGCACTCGGGGAAGGCATGAATCTCTTCGACTCGGTAGAAAATCTCAAGGGAATCGGCCCAAAAACCGCCGAAGTCCTCAAAAAAGCTGGGATTTCTACGATTCGGGACTTTTTTTATAATTTACCAAAAACTTATGAGAATTTTTCGGCACCATCTACAATTGCCGAGATGGAGCCAGGCAAAGTAGTGATAAAAGGGCGGATTACCGCTTTGGTCACTCGCCACGCTAGGCGTCGCAGGCTCACGGTTACGGAGGGGGTGATTCGCGATAATACTGGGTTTGTGAAGGCAGTTTGGTTCAACCAATCTTACCGCGTGAAGCAGTTTGTACCAGAGAAGGAATACTATTTTACGGGCAATTTTGAGCTTAAGAATGGCCGTTTTTGCTTGATGTCGCCGTCCGCCGCCGAAGTAGACGAGGTGGATAGGCATTCGGGCCTCAGCCCGGTCTACGTGGCCCACGGACGCATTAAATCGTCCGATTTTAAGCGTCTGGTCAATAATTCGCGCGATAGATTCGCCGAAATCCCAGATTTTCTCCCTACGGTGAAGCCTGGCGTACGCCGCGATGCACTGTTTAATGTGCATTTTCCGGAGTCCGAAAAAACTGTGGCCTCGGCGCGTGATTATTTGGCATACGAGGAGCTTTTTGAGCTGATTCTTGCGGCCAAACTCAATAAATCGGAGAATGAGAAGTTAAAATCTCTTACAATTCCGTTTAACCAAGAGAAGATTAAGGAGTTTGTGGACGGGTTGCCGTTTACTTTGACAGGGGCGCAGAAGAAGGCCGCTTGGGAAATTATCCAAGATATGGAGAAAAAGACCCCGATGAACCGGCTTTTGCAGGGCGACGTAGGCTCTGGTAAGACGATGGTGGCGGCGATGGCGGCGTACGATGCGATTCTGGGTGGGGCGCAGGTGGCTTTGCTTGCTCCAACCGCGATTTTGGCTACCCAGCACTACGAGAATTTATCTAAAAAACTTGAACCATATGGGGTAAAAGTGGCGCTCCTCACCGGTGCAACCAAGAAAAAATCAGAACTAAAATCCGCTATCCGCGCTGGCGAAATAGATTTTGTGATTGGTACACATGCATTACTTACGGATGATACCGAGTTCGATGCTCTGGGGCTTGTGATTATTGATGAGCAACACCGTTTTGGCGTGGAACAGAGGCAGAAATTACTTTTGAAATCTCCGGACGAGCTGGCGCCACATCTACTTGCGATGACCGCTACTCCTATCCCGAGGTCATTGCAATTAACCGTTTTTGGTGATTTGGATGTCTCTATCTTAAATGAGCTACCAAAGGGTCGCCAGCCGATTACGACCGAGATTTTGGAAGAGGTAGAGACAAAGGAATCGCTTTACCCAAAAATGCGTGAGGTAATGAAGGCTGGGCAGCAGATTTATTGGATTTGCAAGGCAATAGATGATGATCCAAAAACAGAGACAATGTCGGTAAAATCTAGGTGCGAAAAGCTCCGCGGGGTTTTCCCGGAGGCGCGTGTGGAATTTTTGCATGGACGAATGAAACCGGCCGAAAAAGACGATATTATGGAGAAATTTGCCTCGGGCGAAATCCAAATTTTGGTCTCTACCACAGTGGTAGAAGTGGGCGTAGATGTGCCAAACGCTACCCTTATGACAATAGAAAACGCCGAGAGCTACGGCCTAGCTCAACTTCACCAGCTTCGCGGCCGGGTGGGGCGTGGAAGTGCAGCGTCGTTTTGCTATCTACTTACCTCTGGTGACATCCCACCATCTAGGCGCCTTCGTGAGCTCGAAAACTCTACCGATGGCTTCTATCTAGCAGAGGTGGACCTCAAACTTCGTGGCCCGGGTGAGATTTATGGGGCTTTGCAACATGGTGCTTTGGATCTTAGAATTGCCACACTTACAGATACCAAGTTGATTCACCGTGCCCAGCAAGACGTGGGTGAGTTCTTGAAAAATCCCGAGAATATGTTAAAATATGAAGAATTAATGAACGGAATTAAACGTTATCAACAGATAACAACTCTCAACTAGTATGAAAAATAGCGTAAAAATCACATCTGGGATCTATAGAGGGCGCTCTATTCTTACCCCTGGAGCGGGCACTCATCCGATGGGCGAGAGGGAAAGACTAGCGCTTTTTAATAAAATTTCTAGCTACCTCCCTGGCGCTAGCGTTCTAGATGCATATGCTGGCTCGGGTGCACTTGGCCTAGAGGCTATTTCTCGTGGCGCCAAAAAGGCTACTTTTATAGAAAAAAACGCTGGTGCCGCGCGCATTATCCGTGAAAATCTCCGTACGCTGGGGATAGAAGCGGAGGTGATTACGTCCGATGCCGCAAAATACGATTTTACAGAGGGATATGACATAATTTTGGCTGATCCACCGTATGATAAATTCGTGGCCGAAGACATCGATATTTTGGCAACACACCTTGCAAAAGACGGTATTTTGGTCCTTTCTCACCCTGACGAGGCGCCAAAAATCAACGGTCTTGCATTGGAAGACTCACGAAAATATGCCGGCGCAGCCCTTTCTTTTTATGCTAAAATAAAATAGTATTGCTTTTTTGGCAAAAGTGTGATATAATTAAAAAATAAGGAGTTTTATTAACTATGTATTATCAAACTGATGCAGAAAAGAAGGAACGTCGTCGTATTATTTTGATTTCTGTTGCGGCTGCTGCCCTTATTCTCATTTTACTCATCGCTATCATTGTTGTAGCCTCCCACAAGAGCTCTAAAAACAATGACATCGCAAAACAGACAAGTTCTAGCTTTGAGATGAACAACGATGAAAACAAAACCGATGAGAAGACGGAAGAGTCAAAAACCGAAGAAAAAACTGACGACAAACCTGTTATTACTACTGATACTACCACGACTACTACACCTACAGTAGTATCGAACGATATGCCTACTACTGGCCCTGAGGAAATCCTTCCTCTCGCGCTCGTACTAGGTTTTGGTACTACCTACGCTGCTTCAGCCGTAATGGCTAAAAGAAATCAGTAATAAGGAGCGAGTGACAAGAAATTGCCACTCGCTTTTTTGTAGGATTGTGATATAATAAGGATACGATCTTTACATGCCCGGATGGTGAAATTGGTATACACGTATGCCTTAGGAGCATATGCCGTTTGGTGTGCAGGTTCAAGTCCTGTTCCGGGCACCATTACAGGATGAAAATGAAAATCATTTCGTTAAACGTAGCTGGTAGAAGTAATTTTGGAGGGAATTTTGATAAGCGCATGCAAGAGATTGCCGCTTTTTTTGATGCAGAACAGGCAGATATAATTTGTATGCAAGAAGTGACTTTTAGTGAAAAGGAAAGTTTGGCCGAAAGAATTAATCGCTATATGGCAAAACCATATAAATATGTTTCGGCGCACATGTCTGAAAAATACACATTCGATCGTTTTACTGATAGATTTATGAAAAAATGGGAATTAGGTTTGGTTGAGCACGACGGAGATTATGTGACAGATGGGATGGCAATTCTGTCCAAAGAACCGATTATAGAAGATGTTTCGATTATAATGAAACCGGCGCCGGCCGATGAAAGAGGGAAGCCCGATGTAAGGGTGCGGCTATCTCAGATTATCAAGTTGCAATCTGGTCTAATACTTAGTAATGTACATTTTGCTACGAACGATAATGCATATTTTCAACTTCAAGAATTAATCGATTCCAGAGATACAGACATTATTGTTGGCGATTTTAATATATTTACAGATGTTTTAAACGAGCATAAAAGCATTTGGGGGCAAAAATACGAAGAGTCAACAGATTTCAAGGAGTATATCTCTTTTCCAGACGAAAACGCTACCTTTGACCATATGCTCTTGAAGCCAACTTATAAATTCGTGAATATTGAGACACACGAGGGTCTTTCTGACCACGCAGCTATTATTTATACTATAGAATAAATAATCCCTGAGCTAAAAGCTCAGGGATTCTGGTTTTACTGAATCATTCGAAATAGTCTGGCCACCTTATTAATCGCCATTCATCCTTTTCATCCCTTATAATATAGGGGAGATCGCTCTCTGTTTCCTTCAAGCGATTTGGATCGATTAATTTAGTTGCCAGTTTGAGTGCATCGGCCGTATGGATTAATGCCTGTTCTTCTGGTCTGAGAAAGAATTCCTTTTTGAGAAAAGCAACCATGAACGGCTGTTCGTTGACTTCGAGAATAAGTTCAACAGAAGGCATAATTACTCTATTAAACCAATTATTCCTTCCGATGTCAGTGCACTCGAGATGATACTGCTCCCATCCACTTTCCTGGAAAGAGATTACTACTGAACGGATATCAAGTATTTTGTATCCCATTTTTTCGTAATCTCTCGCGGACATGAGAATATTTGCTCGCCATTTTGCATCGTCCCAATCTAAAATGTCTTTATATTTTATCGATGATGCATAGTAGCAAAATGCTCTTTTTTTGCCCATGTACTCTCCAAAAAAATAGACGTACACGCACGCAAAAAAGATTTCCTTGCCCCATTCGAATGAGTTAATCATACTCACTGTTTTGTCAATGTTCTTATACATAATAACATACCCCCTTTTTTTATTATATATGAGTAAAACCTATGTTTATATTATACCACATATGTTATTTTTTGTCAATTTGAAAGAGAACCAAAAATCCCGGGGCTGGCCCGGGGTGATTTTGCGGTAGTTTTATTTCTTATCGAAGTCTACTTTTTTGCCAAAGGTATTTTTATTCTTGGCAAAGTATACTATTGCGGCAACTACGAATGCGGTGGTAGCGCCTGCCATAATCCCACCAAATGAGGCGAAATCTACACCATCGTTCAAGCTACCAGTATTTGGAACCTTGATATCTTCGCCGCCGTCCGTATCTGGGACAACGATATCATCTCCGCCGTCTTCTTCTTCAGCTGCCACTACAAAAGTTGTAGAAACAGTGGCATCATCAAGCGCGAAGAGGAAGTAAGCTTCAATAGTATGTTCACCTTCTGCGAGTGTGTCAAGGTATTCTGACTTGATGGTAATTATCGTACTACCAGATGTTGCTTCGTAGCTACCAGCTGGTGGTTCGTTGCCATCGATATTAAGCCACTGGAAGTTCGCCAAAGGATAATCGATACTGAGCACGATGTTTTCGTTGCCGTTTATGGCGTGGGAGCGATTAATCCAGGTGATGTTGCCAGTTGGCCTTTCTGGCTCGATTGGGTCATCTGGGTCTGGAGTAGTTTGTTGCCTCCAGACGGCATAGAGGGTTGTATTTGCGCTGAGGGTTACTGCGTCGTTCTTTTGATAGGTAGCAGTTGTTGCAGCTGCGCTTGCGCTCCAACCTAGGAAATCATAGTTGGTTTTGGTTGGGGTGACGTTTGGGATGGTTACCTGACAGCTACTTGCGCCGCTAGCGGTAGTACAGGTTTGAGACGCAACGCTACCTGAACCGCCATTTAGATTGAAGGAGAGGGTGTAAGTAGTAGTTGGTTCTGGATCTGGAGTCTCACCTTCGGTGCTGAGTCTGAGAGAGGTTACAAAATCACTTGTCTCCAACCCGTTGACACCCATCAGTCCGCCGTTGCTTGCGTTTGTAACGGCTACTTTTATTTTATATGTGCCATTTACTATCTCTGGTGTGCTCAATGTTAATTCTTTCTTGCCGGCTGTACCAGCTGCATACACGACGTTGCCTAATTCTTTATAGCTATTTCCGGATTCTAGATAAAAAGTGAATCTAAGTGGTACGGTTACGGCGTAGCCAAGCGAATTAATCATGGAAATTCTTTCGATTTTGGATTCCTCGGTGGCATTATAGGTGTATATGAGTTCGTTGGCGGCTGCCCCGAATGATACACCATGGCCACTAGTTTCCTCAAGAGGCCCAACAATATATTCACCAGCATTGAGAGGTTCCACACCATCAAATATTGCATAGTTTACAGTATTGGAGTATGTACCAGTTTTTGCCAAAGTGTTATATGCTAGGTAGACAGTCTCATATGGGTCGTATCTATCAAAAAAGTTGTTTAATCTTGCACGCAGGTCGTCCAATTGTGCTTGCGAATACCCAGTCGTATCAAATGCAGCCATTGCCTCGTCGACCGTTATATTATCCCTAAATAAAGATGCTTTGCCCCAAGAGTTTTGCAGGATAAAGGCGCCCGTCTCTGTTGTTCCGGTCGCAGGATTATAGTAAGAATGATTGTCGTCCCAGCCAACAATACTCATTACGTGCCCACCTTCACAGAATTCTGCGCCTCTGTCTATGATGGTATCCGTATTCCCATCCCAACAGTTTGCACTTTCAGGACCATAAGTGCCTACATATACTGCGCCTTTTTCGACGACGTTTTGTTTGATTGATTCGATATCAAACGTACGATATTTATACGTTATATTCGATACGGCATATTTACTACTATTCGAAATGATATCCGAATGAGACATAGCTTTATTGTATGGTGATTCACTATCCGGTCCATCATAAGTAGTTTGGCTTATTGCTGAAATCGTTTGGTTGACTTGCGCAATATTCCAATAATCACTTAGGGAGTTATATCTAGAATCATCGAGCGTACTATCGTTCCTCTTCATCGTAGCCATGAAGTCGCTTTCATACACAGGAGCATTACTGTTGGCAAATAAATGCGTAGCAATAATAATATTTGAGCCGTCGCCCAAGTTATGTGCTATGCCACCAAGATCGTTCACAACAAAATTATTAAATGCAGTTTCATTATGCAAATAATCTAACTGTTTTGGTGAGAATTCTTTTTCGACACCCTTTGTCTTAAGATTCGACTCAAGCACGGTCGAGATTCCCATAGCCCAACAAATGCCGTCTCCGCCCTGGTTCTTGACTTTTGTGCCTCTATTGTTTTCAAGCAAAGAATATCTTGAAAGACTTGAATAATCGGTGCCTCCACCATAACCTTCGTTTTCTTCTATGGTAGCAGGAATATATTCGCTTGGGACAAGCGACCATTTGTCTGCGTTGCCATTCCGGACATCCTGTAAATATTCCTCATAGACAGGATTTCTTTCAACGTTAAGGGCTTGAATATTTGTAGTTGTTGCAGATGTTAGATTTGCTGCAAGTGCACCAAGCCCAATAACACCACAAATACTTGCGGTTATTACCGAGGCTCTTTTGACAACGACGCTACGAATCGCTGTCTTTTTGGAGACTTTGATTTTCATTTTATGTTCCTTTTTTATTTGTGTATGACTTTTATACTTATTATTATACTCGTTTTTTTAAAAAAATCAATATGTTTATGTTATTTTTTTGTGATATAATCGTAAGCAGGATGGGTAAAATTGCGAGGTACTTAAATCAGCTTATTGTCGGAAATGTTTTTGATTCTCCAGAAATCATCGAAGCTTATTCCACCGACCGTTCTGCGCTAAAGATTAAACCTCGTGCAGTTGCTTTCCCGGAATCTACTGATGATTTGCAGAGATTAATGCGTTTTTGCTATCAACTCGCCGCCAAGGATATCAAAATCCCTGTGGCCGTGCGTGGTTCTGGTCTTGATGAAATGGGTGGCGATCTTTCTAATGGTCTTGTTATCTCTACCGAAAAGCTCAATCGCTTGCTCGAATCGGACCGTCGCGAGCGTTTAGTGCGCGTACAAGCAGGCATTACTTTGAAAGAATTAAACACTGCTCTTTCGGTAAATGGTCTTGCTATACCTGTTGGCGGGCACGAGTTAGAAACTATCGGTGGTCTAATTTCTAATTGCCCGATTGACGATTTCGCTGGAAAATATGGTGGCATCATGAATTATGTTGAACGAGTCGAAGTAGTCCTGCCAAACGGCGACTGCCTCCAAACTTGTAGACTAAATAAGCATGCTATAGACCGCAAGGCACACGAAAAATCACTCGAAGGCGAGATTTATCGTAAACTCCCAAAGATTCTTCAGAATAATGAAGAATTACTAAAAGAGCTAAAAAATGATAAGTTCGGTAAGCACGGTTATTCAAATATCAAGCAAGCTAGTCACCGTGAATCAATTAATCTTTTGCCTTTGTTCTTTGGTGCAGAGGGTACACTGGGTGTAATTTCTGAAGTAATTTTGAGGGCTACTCCAATCAATTGTCAATATGGCCGCGTGGCCGCCACTTTTGTAGATATAAAGGTAGCGCAAAAATTCTTAGATATGCTGAAACCTCTTCGTCCATGTGAACTCAATCTTTATGATGTAAAGATGATTAAAACTGTTGAGGAGATGGGAAAGCGCGTCAACGAAATTACCAAAAAAATGGAAACTGGTTTTGTAGTGTTGGCTCGATTCGATAGCAAGAGTAAAGCCTATGTTCGCAGAATCAATAGTATTATCAAGCTGCTTCCTAGGACATCCAGAATCCTCATAGATACCAACCGTTCGATGGTTGCGATTGATGAGCTAGAAAACTCTCTCACTAGCTTCATCTACTACGCAAAAGACGGTGAGCGCGTGCCACTACTTACGGATTTTTATATTCCTTCTGATCATTTAGAAGATTTTATTGAAGATATAAAAGTAATCGAAGAGAAGCTAGAATTAGACCTGGCGCTATTTGGCTCATATTTAAATAACATCTATAGTTTGCGCCCGAAGTTTAGTATTAGTGATGAAGATTTCAACAAAAAAGCTACAACATTCCTCCGCGCTGGCGCATATGCCATCGAGCGACGTGGCGGAGCTGTTGTTGCTGGTGGTCCAGAGGGAAGAATTAAATCCATCGTCACAAACACCAAAATGACCGAAGCAGAAAAGAAGCTATACGAAGAGATTAAGAACTTGTTTGATCGCTATGGCATAGCTAGCCCGGACACAAAAATCGGCACCGATGCAAGATTTACAATGCGTCACTTCCGGTCTTCCAGCTCCTCAAAGATTATGATATAATATACTAAATTTATAGGAGTTTTTTATGAAAACAAAATTTAAGAAGCTTTCTGACTCTCGTGTAGAAATTACTGTTACTCTTGATGCGAAAGATCTGAAAGCCGCTTCCGAGAAGGCAGTCGAGAAATTATCAAAAGAAATCAAAGTTGAAGGTTTCCGCAAGGGGAAAGTTCCAGTAGAAGTTGCCAAGAAATTTATTCCAGAGAATGACCTAAATGCAGAGACTATCGATATGGCTGTACGTACTACCGTGATTGAAGCTTTCAAAGAGAATGAAAAATCCCCATTAGTACTTCCAAGTGTAAATATCACCAAGTATGTGCCAGGTGAAATGGCAGAATACACTGCTACTGCAGATATTATTCCAGAAGTTACACTAGGTGATTACAAAAAACTTGAAGTAAAGAAGCCAGAAGTTAAAGTAACCGAAAAAGATATTGAAGGCGTTCTCAATAATCTTGCCGATTCTTTCGCTGAGAAAAAGGTAGTAAAGCGTGCTGCAAAGCTTGACGACGAAGTAATCATTGATTTTGTCGGCAAAAAAGACGGCGAGGCATTTCCAGGCGGTTCTGCAAAGGACTATCATTTAGTGCTCGGTTCTAAATCATTTATCCCAGGCTTTGAAGACGGCATCGTTGGCCACGAATCTGGCGACAAATTCGACCTCAAACTCACTTTCCCTAAAGATTACGGGGTGTCCGACCTCGCTGGCGCCAAAACTGTATTTGAGGTCCTCGTAAAACAAGTAAACGAAATCGTAAAAGCTCCTATCGACGATGAAATGGCTAAAAAATGTGGCCCATTCAAAACTTTGAAGGAGCTAAAGGATGATATCAAGAAAAATCTCACTGCGCAAAACGAGCAAAGACTTAGCGATAAATACAAAGACGATCTTGTAAACGCTTTGGTTAAGAAGTCTAAAGTTCCTGCTCCTGAAGTACTCATCAATGACCAATTGCGCATGATTCGTGAAGACATTTCCAGAAACGCCGCTTCTCAAGGTCTCAGCTTCGAGGATTATTTGAAGCGCGCAGGCCAAACCGAAGAAAACTGGGAAAAGGAAGCTAAAAAAGTTGCTGAGACGCGCGTGAAAGCATCACTTGCATTGCAGACCTTGGCTGTACAAGAAAAAATAACAGTATCAGATGAAACTGTCGCTGCAAAAATCGCAGAACTCAAGGACGTTTACAAAAAATCTCCAGAAGCACTAAAATCTCTCAAAGATCCAAACGTCAAGATGGATATCAAAAATCGTATGATTATTGAAGAAACCTTGAATTATCTTGTAAAAGTAAACAAATAGTGCTATAATTAGTTAAAGAGTTTCATCTTGTTTGTTATTGCTGTATCGGCAAACAAGGCAATATATCATTAATTAAAGGATAAATTTTAATGCCAACTATTAATCAGTTGATTCGCAAGCCACGTAAAAAAGCTGCGAAGAAGTCAAAATCTCCTGCTCTTGGTTCAATTATCAATACTTTGAAGACCAAGCGCTACGAGAAAGCTGCGCCTCTGAAGCGTGGTGTATGTATTAAAGTTACTACCAAGACACCAAAGAAACCAAACTCCGCTATGCGTAAAGTTGCACGTGTGCGTCTTACCAATGGCCAAGAAGTTTGGGCATACATTGGTGGTGAAGGCCACAACCTCCAGGAGCACGCAGTGGTGCTAGTGCGTGGTGGTCGTGTACCAGATCTCCCAGGCGTCCGTTATCACATCGTACGTGGTACCTTGGATCTCCAAGGCGTAAACGGCCGCAAACAAGGTCGCTCTAAGTATGGTGCGAAGAAGGAGGATAAGTAATTATGCCACGTAAAACTACCAAATCTTTGGAACGCAAAGTATCTCCAGATCGCAAATACCAGTCTATCTTGGTACAACGCCTTATCAACAAGTCTATGCTTGATGGTAAGAAGCAAGCTGCTGAACGTGCAGTATATGCTGCAATCGAAGGTGCTGCTAAAAAATTAAAGAGTGAGAACCCAGTAGAAGTACTTGAAAAAGCTATTTCTAATGTTTCTCCAGACTTTGAAGTTAAGTCTCGCCGTGTAGGTGGCGCAAACTACCAGATTCCATTCCCAATTTCTGGTCACCGCCAACTTCACTTCGCTTTCTCATGGCTAGTACAATCTGCTCGCGCACGCGGCGGTATGCCATACGCAAAGCGTCTTGAGGCCGAAATCGTAGATGCCTACAACGAAACTGGCGCTGCCTTCAAGAAGAAGGAAGATTGCCACCGTATGGCAGAAGCAAACCGTGCATTTGCACACTTTGCGAGATAAAAATAGTTTATTTAGAAACTGGACTTGTTCATTGTTATTTTTATAACATGCAAGTCATATAAAAGCGACAGATGCCCCTTCGGGGCTTCGCTTTTATTTGTTGATGTTATAAAAATAACATTCACAAATCTTTTTTATGTTTCTAAATACACTATTTTTATCTCGAGCGCATGCAAAACATGCTATAATATACATAAGTATATTATGGAGGTACTATGGTAAAAGTTGCGATTAACGGCTTTGGCAGAATTGGCCGCAATGCACTGAAAATATTATTGGAACGCCGCGACGTTGAAGTCGTAGGTATTAATGACATTACCGATGCTAAGACTCTGGCGCATCTTTTGAAACACGATTCTTCGTATGGAACATATGAAAAGAATGTAAAAGCTGGCGAAAATTCAATTTTTGTGAATACTCGTGAAATTCCAGTATTTGCCGAAAAAGATCCAGCCAATCTCCCATGGGGTAAGCTCGGTGTAGACGTAGTAATTGAATCCACTGGTTTCTTTACCAAACCAGAAGATGCACGTGCACACATCAAAGCGGGCGCTAAGAAAGTCGTAATTTCTGCTCCGGCCAAAGGCGAAGGCGCCAAAACCGTAGTGCTCGGCGTAAACGAAGAAATAGTAGATAAAACTGACGAGATTTTGTCCAATGCTTCTTGTACAACCAACTGTATTGCACCCGTGATGAAAGTTCTTGAAGATACATTTGGCATCGAGAAGGCTATGATGACTACTGTACACTCATACACTGGTTCACAACGCATTCTTGACGCTCCTGCAAAAGACCTACGTGAGGCTCGTTCTGCTGCCGAAAACATTGTCCCAACTACCACCGGTGCATCAAAGGCGGCCGCAAAAGCTATCCCATCTTTGGAAGGCAAATTCAATGGGCTTTCTGTACGTGTACCTACTCCAGTAGTTTCACTTTCTGATATCACTGCGATTTTGAAGCGCGACACCACCAAAGAAGAGCTTGCAAAAGTCTTCGAAAAAACCGCCAAAGAACCATATTACGAAGGTATTCTTGGTGTAACAAGCGAAGAATTAGTTTCGAGTGACTTTATCGGGGATCCACATTCTTGTATTGTAGACCTTCCACTTCTTGATGTAGTTGGCGGGAATATGGTTAAAGTTGTAGCTTGGTATGACAATGAATGGGGTTATTCTAACCGCTTAGTAGAACTAACGGTAGATTTCGGGAAAGGCGAATAATGGAAATCTACATCGGATCAGACTACCGCGGATTCGAAACAAAGAAGTCTCTCCTAGAGTTTTTAGCTACTAGCAATCATACTGTTAATGATATGGGCGACTATGAGTTTGTCGAGGGGGCGGATTTTAATGATTCGGCCGTAGCGGTATCAAAGGCTGTTCGTGAAAACCGTGGTTCAATGGGAATTTTGATCTGTGGCTCTGGGCACGGCATGACTATCCAGGCAAATCGTTTTAAGGGAATTCGTGCAACGCTTTGTGACTCGGTAGATGCAGTTATTACTGCCCGAAAGAGTGATGACGCAAACGTACTTTGTCTTTCTGCGGATCGTGTAGATATTGAAAAGGCCAAAGAAATCACGGCCAAATTTTTGGAAACCGATTTTGAACCATTGGAGCGTCGCATTCGACGTATGAACCGTCTAGACGAAAGGGTGGACTATGATTAGACAAGTATCAATCGTTCCGACTATTCTGACAAACGACAAAAAAGAATATCGTTTACAGACTGAACGCATTAATGCCTTTACTAGGCGGGTACAAATAGATGTAACTGACGGGGTTTTTGCTCCATATGAAACTTTGGATGTTACAAATATTTGGTGGCCAAAAAACTGGGATGCGGATCTACATCTTATGGCGGAAAAGCCATCAGAACATCTCGACACAATTTTAAAACTAGCGCCATCGCTTTGCATTTTACATGCTGAAGCACAGGAAGATTTACTGCCTATTTTTGCTACACTCAAGGAACACGACATTAAAGTTGGCGTAGCACTACTTCAGTCCACTTATCCAGGCAACATCAAACCATATATCGATGCTGTAGACCATGTTTTGATTTTTGCTGGACATTTAGGGGCGCAAGGTTCGGCGGCAGACTTGATGCAGATGGAAAAAATCGCGCTCGTTCGTAATATGAAACCAGAGGTAGAAATCGGATGGGATGGGGGAGCGAATATGTCTAATATACGCGCGCTCGCCCATGCGGATCTTGACGTAATTAATGTTGGCTCCGCCATTTCGCGAAGCGAAAAACCAGCCGAGGTTTTTCAGCAGATGGTGGCGGAAATCGACAAGAATGGAGTGGTATTATAATGGCAAGAATTGTTTCACTAGGTTCAGCTTTGCAAGATGTCTATCTCATCGATCACGACGATCTCGCTCCGACCATGATTGGTGAGGAAGCTATTTTTGGCAAGGTGCTTGTGGGCTCGAAGGTTGACATTGACAGAATCGCTTACGAGGTTGGTGGTGGTGGGGTGAACTCCTCGATAGAGTTCGCGCGCCATGGCCATGAAGCAATACTTATCGGGAACATTGCTAACGATTCGGCCGGAAATGCAATCACGAAAAAACTCGATAGAGAAGGTGTAGACACAAGCTATATGAACTTTTCCAGTAATAAGTCTACTGGTACTTCAGTGATATTGCTTGATTCTAAACACGGAGAGAGGACAATTCTTACTTATCGCGGCGCAAGTGAGAGCTTTAGTAATTTTTCTACAGACGATTTGGATATGATTTCGCCAGACTGGATGTATGTTACTACTACTCGTGGCGATATGGATACACTGCTTCGATTCTTTGAAAAAGCTAAGTCGATCGGCACTAAAATTATGTTCAACCCGGGCGTACGAGAACTCACCGAAACAAAAAAGCTCATCGGTCTCCTCGAAGATGTGGATGTGTTATTAGTAAACAAGAAGGAAGCCGCACAAATCGTGCCGGGTGTCCTTCTCACTGAACTTCTATACCATTTACATAATTACGTAGATACTGTTATTATCACCGATGGTTCGATGGGTGGTATCGCTACAAATGGTGAAGAAGCATTCAGGTTTGGTATTTATCAAGACACAACTATCAAAGATGCAACAGGCGCTGGTGATGCGTTTGGCTCTGGCTTTTTGGCACACCTTTCCGCCGGCCATTCATTCCGAAGCTCGCTTATTTATGCATCGGCAAACTCAACATCAATTGTGTCTAAAATTGGTGCAAACCATGGCGCCTTGACCGGAAAAGAACAGTTACACCCAATGCCAATTCAAAAAATTTAAGGAGAATTATGTCACCACAAGAAAAAGAAATAATCGAACAACTATCTATTGCAGACCTAGAAAGAGCAAGTGCTTACAGTAAGGACCTAATCATGGGTCTAAAGATTATTCGCACTTTTCCTCAGGGTGTGACAGTTTTTGGCTCTGCTAGATTGCCACAAGATCATCCGTATTGCCAGCTGGCTTTTAATTTGGGCCACAGACTAGCTGAGAATGGCCACGCTGTCGTATCTGGCGGCGGTCCTGGCATCATGGAGGCTGTTTCGCATGGCTCTTATGAAATCGGTGGACGTACAATTGGGCTTAATATTACTTTACAACATGAGCAACACCCAAATCCGTACTTAACCGACTGCATTACTTTTCAGTATTTCTTTGCGCGCAAAGTTTCACTCGCGATGGCATCAAAAGTATTCGTATTCTTCCCAGGCGGTTATGGAACGATGGATGAGCTTTGGGAAGTGCTTTGTCTTATGCAGGAAAAGAAAATGCCAAAAATGCCAGTATTTCTGATGGGGACAGATTATTGGAGAAGTTTCGACACTGCGATTCAGGCTATGCTCGACTTGCAGATGGTAAAAGAAGAGGATGCACACATTTTCACTATCACCGACAATATTGAAGACGTAGTGGAAGCTGCCAATAGAATTGGACATCCAAAAATTTCCGAAAACTTTTATGATGGTTTTCGTGAAGCTAGTGCACTAAACCAAGCTGCGAATTAGTATCTGCAATACGAATCAATTCATTGTATTTAGCAATACGTTCAGACCGGGAGAGAGACCCGGTTTTGATTTGTCCAGTGCCAAGACCAACGGCTAAATGAGCAATAGATACATCTTCGGTCTCTCCAGAACGGTGAGACATTACGGTTCTGTAGCCTGCTTTTTTGGCCATAAGCACTGCATCTATGGTCTCGGAGAGGGAACCGATTTGGTTTGGCTTGATAAGGATAGCGTTTGCTACACCTTCTTTGATACCGCGCTCAAGCAACTTTGTATTAGTAACAAACAGGTCATCACCTACAAGTTGACAACGCTTACCGATACGGTCGGTCATGATTTTCCAGTTTGCCCAGTCGTCTTCGGCGAGACCATCCTCAATGGACATTACTGGATAGTTATCAACAATCCATTCGTACCAATTAATGAGATCTTCTGCAGATTTCCAATCGCCGTTCGTTTTTAAAACATAGTGGTCTTTATCAAAGAATTCGGAAGAAGCGATATCCATTGCAATAGCAATGTCATCGCCAAACTTGAGGCCAGCCTTTTCTACGGCTAGCTTGATACATTCGAGTGGTTCATTATTGCCATCGCGAACTTTTGGAGCGTATCCACCCTCATCACCAACCGTGGTAGGATAGTCACGTTCGGTAAGAACTTTTTTGAGTGCATGGAAGACTTCTGCGCCCATTCGCACTGCGTCGGCGATGTTGCCAGCACCACGTGGGATAATCATATATTCCTGGAAATCGGTTGCCCAGGAAGCGTGCTCACCACCATTCATTACATTCATCATTGGCATCGGGATAGACATTTCACCTTCTGTGCCAGCAAGACTAGCAATGTATTTATAAAATGGCATACGGTTTGCCATTGCATTAGCCTTGGCATTTGCAAGAGAAACGGCAAGGATGGCATTAGCACCCAAGTTAGATTTGTTTTCAGTGCCATCAAGTTCTAACATGATTTGGTCTACGCTACGTGGATCAGAAGAATTACCTACGAGCACATCACGGATTTTTGAATTCACATTCCAAACGGCCTTTAGAACCCCTTTGCCACCATATTTGGTTTCGTCCTTATCGCGAAGTTCCAAAGCTTCGTGCACACCAGTAGATGCACCAGAAGGAACAATGGCGCGACCAAAGCCACCGTTTTTTAGGTATACTTCGGCTTCTACTGTAGGGTTGCCGCGCGAATCTAAAACTTGTCTTGCTTTTATATTAGAAATTACAAAATTATCCATAAAGAAATTATATCATAATTCTTATGTTTATTCTGTTGCATTTTTTATAATGGTTGTGCTATTATATATACAAGTAATAAACTTAAGGAGTTATTTTTATGAACGACAATCCAGAGGGAGCTCCAAACCCCTTGAATCCGGCTCCTGGAGCGGCTGCACCAGCACCTGCGCCAGAAGCCCCGGTCGCTGCTCCGGTTGCTCCGGAACCAGTAGCACCAGTAGCAGAGCCAGTAATGACTGCTGCCGAGCCAGTTGCTGAGGCGCCAGCCACTACGGCCGCCGTACCTGCACCAAAGAAAAAGAAGAAAACCGGAATGATAATCGGTATCATTCTTGGTTTAATCGCAATTGGTTGTGGTGTCGCTGCAATTCTAGTTTTCTTTGTATTTAATAAGGGTGGTGACCCCGTCACCAATGCGATGGTAAGATTACTGAATAACGACGAACGTAACATTGGTGTTTCTGGCACATTTGCATACGACTATATGGGCTATCCAATTAACGTTTCTTATAATGCACAAATTGATAAAACAGCAAAAGCGGGCGTGCTTACAGCCAATCTTTCTGGCTCATTCCTTGGTGGCGACGCAAACGTTAGCTTGGAAGGACGCGCCACTGGTGATGACAACCTTTACGTTAAAGTTGATGGCATCAAAGACATCGTCTTTAGTTCATTTAATGTAGATTGTGACAGTTCTGACTGCGATGCTCTTCTTGCCCAAGGTTTATCGACGATGGATAGCAGTATGGATTACATTTCTACAATGATTATGTCCTTAGCTTCCATTGATGGTGAATGGATTAAAATTGAGGGTGTAAATATCCTTTCTTACATTTCACTACCTACTGGTCTTAGCTTCGATGATTACAACAGCCACAAGAGTGAAGTTGTTGAATTGTACAAGAAGTATCCATTCGTTACTTCTTCAACCAATGATTTGAAGATTTCAAAGAAAAACGATACTCTTTATAAACTTGGCTTCGATTTTGATAAAATGGCCAGCTTTGTAAACGAAATCTCAAAGAGTTATTGTGACAAAGATGCCGACTGTGGCCAAAAGACTGTAACTGCTTCCGATCTAAAAAGCACCATTGGTTCAGTTGATGATGTTTATGTAGAGGTTGATGGCAAGGGTAACTTCACTCGTCTTTATGCGGGCGGGACACAAGCTGGCGATCAAGATCTATCTATCACTTATCCAGCAAACGTAAACGTTTCTGTTCCTAGCAGCTACAAAAATTTCAGCGAAATCACTAGTATGTTTGGCGCTTTGATGGGTGGTTTGATGGGTGGTAGTTCAAGCTACAGTTATAGTTACGGTTACGATGACCAATCCACCACTATTTACACCGATGACGATGATGATGACGATAGTGACTGGACCTGGTCTTGGGAAGAAACAGACGATTAACCAACAGGGGTAGATATTTACAAAACATAAGTTTTGTGGTATAATAAGAGTATGGATGTCGTGCTCAAACAAAAACTTGATAAACTCCCGGCACTGCCGGGGGTTTATTTTCATAAAAACGCGGCCGGCGAGATTATTTATGTTGGCAAGGCTGCAGTACTCAAAAATCGCGTACGACAATACTTTCATAACACCAAAAAAGACCCAAAAACTGAGGCCTTAGTGGCTGAAATCGCAGATACCGATTGGATTATAGTTGACACCGAGATGGACGCGCTATTTCTTGAAGCCGAGATGATTAAGCGTTACATGCCAAAATGGAATATTTTGCTCCGTGATGATAAATCCGTGAGCTACGTGCGCATCAATATGAACGATGAAGTGCCATATGTTTCTTTTACTCGTAACCCTCTGGATGATAAAGCCACTTATATCGGACCATTTTATGGTAAATCTACAGTGGAGAAAGCTACCAAGATTTTGCGCCATATTTTCCCATATTACATTAAGCCTTATACTGGCAAAAAGACTCTTGATACAGACCTTGGGCTAACGCCAGGAATCGAAATTGACAAATGTACTCCGCGCGATTACAAAAGAAATCTTAAGAAATTAATTCGTTATTTAGAGGGGGACCGCGACAAATTGTTAAAAGAGCTCGAGAAGACGATGTACGACGAAGCGTCTAAAGGGAATTACGAACTCGCGGCTGAGGCGCGCGACCAATTATTTGGTCTTAAGGAACTTAAGAAAAAAATCGTGTTCTCGGACAAAGAATTCCTCGACATTTCTTCGGACCAAGCGTTGAAACAGTTGCAGGATTTGCTGGGGCTAGAAAAGCCTCCACGCCGCATTGAAGGTTATGATATTTCACACCAATCTGGCACGAACACGGTAGCAAGTATGGTAGTGTTTATCAATGGTGCGTCGGCACGTAGCGAATATCGCAAGTTCAAAATCCGTACGTCTACAAACGACGATCTCAAAAGTATGCAGGAAGTAATTTCGCGCCGTCTCAAGCATACAGAATGGGAATATCCTGATCTCATTATTCTAGATGGCGGTATTACTCAGGTAAACACAGTGTTGCCACTTGTCAAAGAACTCGGTATCCCGATAATTGGCCGCGACAAGTCTGGCGACCACTCGAAATCCGCAGGGGTAAAAATCATCGTTCATGATGATATTGTACCTCTATCAAATAGCTCTCATATCTCTAGATTAATCGCCAGAATTGATGAAGAGGCACACCGATTTGCTATCACCTATCATTCTTTACTCAAACGAAAATCTATGCTAAAGTAGATGTAGGAGTTATTTTATGCAATTAGGTATTTTTCTACAAACTACTACTTTCGTTTCTGCCGTTTTGTCCATTCTTTTGATTTTACTTCAAACTCGCGGCGCTTCACTTGGTGCAGGCTTTGGTAGCTCTGGTGAGCTTTATACTACCCGTCGTGGCCTAGAGAAATCTCTATTTGTCGCCACAATTGTTTTTGTGGTTGTATTTGTATTATCTATCTTAGGATTATTATTAATTCCATCATAATATGAAAAAAACTATCAAAAAGAGTGGGCAAAAAATCATTAAGAAGTTTTCTCGTGTTTCCAAACGCGCTAGCGTTGAGAGCAAGGAGCACATCAAAGAAAACGTTTTTGCACGTATTTCTCATATTCTTAATATCAAGCTTCTGATTTTTGAATGGGCACTACTTGTCGTAGCTCTTATTATGCTTGCCGCAACCCAGGCGTTTTGGTTTGGAGACTCTTATGCAGAAAATGTGTTCGTGGAAGGTGGTACTTATACCGAGGCCACGATTGGCAAGATTAACTCCATGAATCCTCTCTTCGCCACGACAAATAGCGAAAAAGCTTTGAGCAAGCTAATGTTTGCGGAGCTCGTGAGCAATGATTTTTCCGGTCATCCTGGCCTAGAATTAGCCAAGTCGCTTAATTCTTCAGAAAACGGGAAGGTTTGGAAACTAAAGCTGAAAGATGGTCTGAAGTGGTCTGATGGCGAACCGATTACTATTGATGACGTGATGTATACAATCGAGATCGTCCAAAACCCAGCAGTGAGCTCGTCGTATGGGGCGAATCTATCCGGTGTAAAAGTATCTAAAGGCGAAGAAGATGAAGTGGTGTTTACTTTACCTTCGGCTTATGCTGACTTTATTACTGTTCTAGATATCCCAATTGTACCAAAACACGAGCTTGAAGATTCATCTCCAAAAGCACTCATAGAGGACGATTTTTCAGTAAAGCCTGTCACTTCTGGTCCATTCGTGTTAAATGCAACCCAAGACTCATATGACGAATCCGAAACAACAGTCTTCCTTTCGCCTAACCCGAATTACTACAAAAAAGGCCCGATGCTAACTAGCTTTGCAATTCATACCTATGAAACTAAAGATGCTCTTGTGAGCGCAATGAAGGCTGGCACAATTACCGCTACCGCCGAGCTTTCTGGCGCCGAAGCGAGCGATATTATTTCTTCTCAATTCATTAAAAAGGAATCTGGTATCAACTGGGGGACTTTTGTATTCTTCAACACAACAAATGGAATTTTTAAGAATTTGGATTTAAGAAGCTCAGTAAGAAAGGGAGTTGATGTTAATGCTGTTCGCGCAAGCGCACCAAATACAATTGCAATAGATTACCCGATTATCGATTCGCAAATTGCGCTTAATAACAAGCCTGCTTTGCCGGACTATGATTTTGAAGGAAGCGCCTCCAAAATTGCCGAAATCTCTGGGGAAAACAAGTTAGCGGTAAACCTCGTGACCGTTCAGTATGGCTATTTACCGGAAGTGGCGAACACTTTTGCAGAGCAGTTGCAAAATCTTGGTTTTGAAGTAAATCTCGCTATTTATGATGAAAACCAGGAATTTATTTCTAATATTGTTTCGAAGAGAAACTACGATATCATGATTTATGACATCGAACTTGGCACCGACCCTGATCCGTTACCATATTATCATTCATCACAAGCTTCTTCAAATGGTCTGAACCTTTCTGGTTACCGCAATGCAATTGTAGACGATCTATTAATTAGCGCACGAAGCACGGAAGACAAAGAATTGCGCACTAAAAAATATGAATCATTCTTGAATTATTGGACAAACGATATTCCTTCGATTGGCCTATATCAGGCAAATCTGACTTATATTTATAACAAAAACGTTCGCACATTTGGAGACAACATACGCCTAGTGGAACCACTAGACAGGTTTATGGATGTGACCGATTGGGCCGTGAATAAGGGCATAAAAAACAAAACACCATAATTATATGGAAGATAAACAAAGTAAAGGAGAAAAACCAAAAGTTGACCCGAATGCGGCACTGCTTGCAGGGATGCCGACGAGCAAATATCTGAAAAAGGGATTTCACTCTAACGTTTTGGCGCTTAAAAATAGTTGTGAAAAGCTAAGCGCTGCTTGTTTTATTCTTGCAATTTGTTATGTTGTTCTAAATATGATTATTTTTATCGGGTCAAAAGGGACGAAAGCCTCGATGGGACTACTACCGTTTGATTGGATTACTTTCATTATGTTACTTGCTACAATAATTACTGGAATAGGGGCTATAGGTGGGGTAATCTATGTTTATAAAAAACATGGGGAAAAACAACCTGGCGTATTAACTACGGCTTTTGCCGGCCTAGGTATTTTAGTTTTATATATAATAATCCACCAATTTATTATCAAAATTTCATAAATGTGTTATAATATATACATGCGCCTGTGGTGGAATTGGTAGACACGCTACCTTGAGGTGGTAGTGGCCAGATTCACGGCTGTGCTAGTTCGAGTCTAGTCAGGCGCACCATGAATAAAAAAGAATGCCCGGAGGGCATATTTTTAATTCATAATTCTGGTTTGCCCTTAGCGACTATTTAAGAAGGGGGCATTACCCAAAACATAATTGTGGATTCCGCCAATTAAATCACTTCTTTAGTCGGCCGGCGTTCTGCCATAGCCGACGTATCGCTAAGAGGTCGTTTTTAATAATAACATATGCTTTAAATTGTTTCAACTAAAAAAAGAGGGAGTCGCCAGCTCCATACGGTGTTTTGTTTCACTCTATACTTCTATTTTGCCACGATTTACTTTTAGAACTAAACGTAACATTTACATATTATAATAAATATTATATAATCATAATGGTTGACAACCAGAAACTGCCGCTCTGGCATTTAGATATATCTAAAAGCGATGTGGATTTGGATTTGCGGCGCCCACCAACCATTGTAATATTCTGTAGAGCAGAAGACCTCGCTGGCAAATCACGCATCCGGATGCGTTGATAGATGGTAGCATGGAACTACCCAGGATATATACACAAAAGCACCCCCATATGACCCTGCGGAGCTTTGGCCGAGTAGGGCGTGGGGCGTTTTTGTTTTGGCAACAAAAAGTACCCTGGCTCGACACTGCAAAGAGTGCCATCTGGCGGCGACCAACCCGCCGTAGATTACCAGGGTACTTATGGTCGTAAAAATATTATAACACTTTTATCTAAGAGTACAGTTCGTCTTTGACCCCATACGCACCCCTTGCTATCGCAGGGGTTACAATCAGGGTGCCTGGGGGCCTCTGCCCCATACAAAAAAATATAGTGGGAATGGCCCTATGGCATTTTTGCAAAACACTGTAAATTTGTATGATTTTTTAGCACCTAAACAACAGGCAATTTTGACAGTTATTGTTAGAAAAATACCTAGCCAATTGATGGCTGGCCTATTCCTTTAATAAAGTTTAAGCATGATACTATTTTTTTGCAAATCACGCTTATCTTCTGCAAATTCGTAAGGTTTATCCACAACAACGTTATATGCAATTGTGACGGCGACTAAGGCAATTATGTTTGGTATGTATAGTGGCGTAATCAATAATACGGCAGTAATCGCAGTAAACCCCACAATATAATTATGCAGTACGTGTAGCGCCAGTCTAACATCCAAAACACCATATTTAATCACTTCATTCTTGCGACGGATTATACTCGCTAAAAAAGCAACCCAACCAAACGGAATAAGACAAATTAAGCCCCAGTATATACCCGTATCTAGAGTAATTCTAGCCGCTTTCTTCTCTTTTCTCATAACTTTTCTTTTATCTCAACTCTATTAAACACATTAATTATAACATAGAGTTTATAGATAAATGCAATTATCTATGATGTGAGCGGTGGCTACTGCTACGGTGGCTACGGCTAAAACTACTGCGGCGCATGCTGCTGTGGCTCAGACTACTATGGCTCATATTGCTATGGAGACTAGATTTGTGAGCACTGGACAAAGTGGACCTATGCAAACTACTTGAACGAGAGAAGCTGCCAACTTTGGTCGATGCCGAACCGCCATTGCGGGCGCGCCATTTTGACATTACACTATTAAAAAGGGAGCTCATATTCTTTCCTCAGCTTACTATATTCATCGTCGTGGATAAATTCATCATTGTATTTATCTGCCGCCGCTTCACATTTCTTAAACTCTTTGATATCTGATTCTGCTGGCATCATTTTGTTTTTATACGCTTGGTCTATTCTTAGTTCGAGGTCAATCTTTTCCTTTATGGAATCATCAAATTTTTCGCGTGCTCGCATCGCTTCGGCTTTTTCTACTTCTGTCATAGCCGCGTTCGGATTGAAATCACCTAGACTAGTCAGCATTTGATAATCAGACTCTTTTGAGCCTTCAGAATTGCCCACTTCAGAATTATATTTCATTTGTACCTCCGTGTTACATTTATTATAACACAAGCAGAATGAAATTTATAGTTCGTTTTCCGAGTGACCAGTGGCAAGCATCTGCTCTATATTACTAAGCGTAGTGTTGACAATATTCTTGAGGGCTTCGTCGGTGAGATAGGCCTGATGAGAGGTAATAATAACGTTTGGCATCGAAATCAAACGCGCCAATATTTCGTCGCGCATAATATGATTTGATAAATCGTGGAAGAATACATTTGACTCATCTTCGTAAACGTCAAGACATGCAGCGCCAATCTTTTTACTAAGCAGACCTTCCACTAGCTCGTCCGAATCAATCAACCTACCGCGCGAAGTATTAATGATAATCACTCCGTCTTTCATCTGAGCAATAGATTCTTTATTAACGATGTGCTCAGTTTCTTCCGTTAGGGGGCAGTGGATAGAAATAATATCACTTTCTCTAAAAAGCTCGTCTAGACCGACATAATGAATACCGCTAGTCTCGTCCGGAAATTTGTCGTATGCGATAACATTCATACCAAAACCGTTACAAATGTTAATAAGCTTCTTACCGATCTTGCCAGTCCCAATTACACCGACGGTTTTGCCATGGAGTTCAAAACCCACGAGATCATCTAGGTCAAAATTAAACTCGCGTGTACGATTGTAAGCCTTGTGGATACGGCGAACAGAAGTGAGAAGCATAGCTATAGCGTGCTCGGCTACAGAGTATGGGGAGTAGTTGGGCACATTTGCTACCGGGATTACGCCGTGAGCTGCATCCAAATTAACATTATTATAACCTGCGCAACGAAGCGCGACAGCTCGCACGCCTTCACCCGCTAGGCTTCTTATGACAATTTCATTAATGTCATCATTGGTAAAGACGCAGACAGCATCATGGCCAGCGGCAAGACTTACGGTATCCGAGTTTAGTTGCTCTTCAAAATAATCTATTTCGTATTTTCCGTCCACATTTGCTTGATTAAAATACAAGGTGTCGTTATCTTGGGTGCTAAACATTGCGATTTTTATTTTCGAATTTTTTTCCATGTCTTTATTATAGCATTTTTATCTTAGTGTGCTATAATAAATGAAAAATAAGGAGGTAAATGAGGAGTATTTCTAAATTTTCAGCTTTGGCTTTAGCGACCATTCTTGGTCTCAGCTTATACCAAGGTGTCAACGCATTTGCAGAGGGTGAGCAACAAATTGATCAAGCGTCTCTTGAGGCAGCTACCAGTATTAGCATTAGCCCAGTAAGCAAGTTCTTGCAGCTAGAAGCAAGCAACACCTACGAGGATACATTTAAGGTATCGAATGCTGGCTCACAGCCGCTCAATTTTGAGGTCCATGTATCTCCATATGCCTTCACCCAAGAAGAAGGTGGTGAAGATTACAAACTTGGGTTCAACCGCGAGACTGCTTATACCCAGATGACGCGTTGGATCACTTTTAAGGATGCTGGCGGCAACTTTGTAGCCAATCCTAAATTTACTGCTGCTCCAGGCGAGAGTGTAGAGATTACTTATCGTATTTCTACTCCATCTAGCATTCCAGCTGGTGGCCAGTACGCAGTACTCTTTGCGCATACTTTGTCCGATAGTAGTGCTGGTGGTATCAAAACGGAAGCAAGTCCAGGGCTTATTATTTACGGACGTTCTGTAGGTGACACAATTACTACTGGTGAGATTCGTGATTTAAAAATGTCACAAGCAAAGGACGTCGTAGAGAATCAAGACGGCAAACAAGTTTCTGTAACTAAAAACCTTATCAATGCCACTGCTAAAGTAAAAAATACCGGTAACGTTGATTTTATGGCTGTAGGCACACTCAAAATCGAAGGCATCTTTGGCCGTTCTTACTACGAAACGCCAAGCACCAAGGGTCGCGTTTCCATTATCCCAGAAACAGAATTAGCCGTTTCTGATACTTGGGATGAGACTCCATACTTTGGTATCTTCAAGGCGACTTGGACCGTAACTGCCGCTGGGCAAACAGAGACTATCTCACAAATCATCTTCTTGTTACCGCTCCCAGTAATTGTTATTACGCTTTTGCTATTGACAATTATAATTGTTTGGATTATAATTATGGTTAGGAAGCGTAAAGAGCGCCGTTCTAAATTCGCTGTTTAGAAAGGCAATTGCGAGAAAGCTCTTTACAAAACCAAAACAAACATTAAACATAAACAAGAGTGTAGAGTATGAGAAAAACACACAAGAAAATTCTTGGTTTTCTTAGCTTAGGTTTGGTCGTTGCAATGACTATTTTTGCAGCGACTTTGCCTATTCCTGGAGCCAAGGCAACATCAACTTTCACCGACACGATCACAGTGAGGGTAAAAGGGTATTCGGTAAATGTCCAGATTACCAATCCAGGTGATGGTGCCGTTTTGGTTTATCCGGACCAGGATGTGTCCGTAAACCATGAACACACAGACAATGTAACAATAACAGGTAAGTATGTCGATGAAAATGGCGTAGAAACCGCCTTGGATTTCGGTACCCATCCCACTACTAATGACGATCCTGTAGTCGTTAACGTGGATTTGGATAACTGGGGTTATGGTGAATATACTATAATTGCTACTGGTGAGGATCCTGATGGTTTGACTAACACGCATATTATCAAGTTTAAGTATGTACCGATCGTGGCACCAGTTACAGAAGACCCACAAACCGGTGATCCTTCTGTAGACTTGGAATATGACGTGGATAATGTCTGTTCCGCCGATATTAATGTCTATCTAGGCACAAAGTTGATTGCTCCTCCTTCTCCTATCCATGTTGAAGCCCCAACGACACACGTAACTATTCCAGTTGAGCCACTTGAAACAGGACACTACACTATAGTCACTACCGCTTACGACTGTTCGCCAGATCCACAACCTCTCCCATTCCCATATACAGATGAATTTGACTATACGGAAGATGACACTCCTGTACCAAACACTGGTAGCTTCTTTATGGGTATGAATATATCAAAATCAGATTATCTTATTACTGCAATTATCATGTTCTTTGCCTTTGCAATTGTCGCATTATGGATTATTGCAAAAGGACGCAAAAACAATAAACGTCGCTAAATAAGAATACTCTACACTAAACGGGCACCACTACTGCGAGGGGTGCCCGTTTTTGCATAAATAAGGGAATAAAAAAACGAATCGGGAGTTTCCGATTCGCTTTTTTGTTTTATTCTTTTTCAGCGCGTTTTTCGGCTTCTTTGGCAGCACGCTTTGCTTTGCTAGAGAGGGCGGCTTTCATTGCTTCTGCCTTCTTGACACGAGCTTTGAAGCGGTCTACGCGACCCTCGGTATCGATAATCTTCTCTTCGCCAGTAAAGAACGGGTGGCTCTTTGAAGAAATTTGTACCTTTACTAGTGGGTATTCTTTACCATCTTCCCATTTGATGGTTTCTTCGCTCTTGGCGGTAGATTTAGTCAAAAACGAAAACTTTGCGGCTTCGTCCATAAAAACGACGTCACGGTAATCTTTAGGGTGTAATTCTTTTTTACTCATAATTGCGACCTATTATATCAGAGATTAACGAAAAAGTAAAGAAAAAGGGCGCATCAAATTAGATACGCCCGGTTTTTTACAAGATTTCATCTAAAGTAGTAATGATTCGGTCAATAAAGCCGTGCTCTAAGGCCTCGTCCGGGAGCATATAGTATTCCTTTAATTTGATGCCATCGTACTCGAGCTCAGACAGATTACTGTATTTCAATACGTGCTCTTTTGCGACTTTGTCTTCGTATTTTTCCAGATAGGCCGCACGATCAATCACTTTGTGCGTACTACCTCTAGCCGAGAAATCACCATCATGAAGCAAGAATGTCGCGTGCGGCAGGGAAAAACGTTTGTCGCCGGTAATGCCGATCATAAAAGCCATAGAACTCCACTGGCCCATATTAATTGTGTAGACTTGGGTTTGACTAGCAGCAATTACATCCGCCAGCGCAAATCCTTCATAGACGTCTCCGCCAGGACAATTAATATAGAGCATAATAGGCACTCTAGTCTGTTTTCCTTCGTCCTCACGGTTATACTTCATGATTTGGCGAATTAACCAGCCGCAATATGACGTATACATGAGGTCGTTGTTTTCGTACCCCTGCCAGTCGATTGCAGAGTATAAATACAGTCGTCTTGCTTCGGCTTCTCTAATCAAATCATATTCTTCTGGAGAATTGACTATGTCTTTTAAGATTTCGTCTTTCATCTTGTAACCCCCCTTTCTTTTTTAAAATACAACTGCGATGTAAAGGTATTCTACTCTTTAATCTTGCTTTTTGCAAGCATGTGTGGTATAATTAGAATATTATATTAATTTAATGAAGCAGTTTTTGGGAGATTTCCTGGCGCGGGAGTTAGCGCACGGGCCCAGAAACGAAGAGAAAGGAAATCATATATGACAGTAGCTGTCGATATGAAGGCTCTTTTGGAAGCTGGTGCACATTTTGGGCACAAGACGAGCCGCTGGCACCCAAAGATGGCGCCATACATCCATAGCAAGCGCGGTGACGCGCACATTATCAACCTAGAGAAGACCGTAGAAGGTCTAGAAGTTGCTCTTCCAAAGATCACTGAGATCGTAAAAGGTGGCAAAAAAGTTCTCTTTGTTGGTACAAAAAAGCAAATGAAGGATGCAGTCAAAGAAGCTGCTACTTCTGTGGATATGCCTTACGTAACTGTGCGTTGGGTTGGTGGTACTCTTACTAATGTGGAGACTGTAAACCGCCAAATCAAGAAGCTAAAAGACCTTGAACGTCGCATGGCTTCTGGTGAACTCGAAAACCGCTATTCCAAGCTCGAAGTTCAAAGATTCCAAGAAGAAATTGATCTTTTGAATGAACGCTATGGCGGCATCAAAGATATGACTGAGCAGCCGGCTGCTATCATTGTAATCGATGCAATCGAAGACAAGAATGCAATCAAAGAAGCTAATGGTCTTAATATCCCTGTATTTGCTATCACCGATAGCAATGTTGATCCAACCAACATTGATTACGTTATCCCTGCAAACGATGACGCTATCAAAGCTACCAAGCTCATTCTTGATTACTTCGTAGAAGCTATCAAAGAAGGTAAAAAATAATTGCGTAAACATAATTTTAGGAGGCATAAACTATGGCTGAAATTTCAGTTGAACAAATTAAAAAACTAAAAGAGCTCTCTGGCGTAGGTCTTACCGATGCTAAAAAAGCTCTCGTAGAAGCTGATGGTGACTTTGATAAAGCTCTTGAAGCTATGCGTAAAAAAGGTCTTACCAAGGCTGAAAAGCGTGGCGACCGCGAGACTCGCGAAGGCGTCATCGATGCTTACATCCATGATGGCCGTCTCGGCGCAATCGTAGAAGTAAACTGTGAAACCTCTTTCGTAGCAAAGACCGATGAGTTTAAGACTTTGGCTCACCAAATCGCGATGCAAGTTGCTTCTATGAACCCACTCTATGTTTCTGAAGATGATATCCCAGAAGAAGTACGTGCCGAGAAAATGAAAGAACTCGAAGCTAACTTCAAGGGTCCAGAAAACATGAAGGAAAAAATCCTTGAAGGTCAAGCCAAGAAAGCTTTCTCTGACAAGGTTCTCATGAATCAACCATACATCTTGGACGACACCAAGACTGTAGAACAGTTCATCAAAGAAGCTATCGCCAAAACTGGTGAAAACATTACCGTTCGCCAATTCAAGCGTATTGAGCTTGGTGTAACTGAATAATCAGAATAAAAATAACCCCCATCGCGGGGGTTATTTTTTTGCCGTTAGGTTAATAATTGATATCTGGGTCAGCGGTAAGCGTATTTCTTTCCACTATTTCGCCATTTTTAATAGCAAAGACATTCCAGTACAAAGCAGATTCACCAGCAGCTTCTGCGACATTATATTCTTTGATAGTTTCGCCACGCCTAATTAATGTAATGTTTGCGCCAGATTCTTTCAATTTGCCATGTTCTTCGCGAGAATAGTTTCTGATGTAGTAGTAGAAATCATAGTCTCTATATGCGCTTTGTGGCAACATACTGAGGGTAAGAGTTTCTGGGCCATAGCTAGATCTATCGTCAATATCAAGCTCCGCTTCTAACTCGATTGTTCCATCATCAATAGAAAATCTTTTGTTGCTGAAATATACGGTACCAACTTTTGAGGCGTCTGATTTTTTCTTGACAACTAGGTACGAATCCAGATCTTGAGGGAGTTCGCCCCAACGTAATTCCATCTGGAAGTCGCTACCACTAACCTCCCACCAAACCGCATAAAGGTTAAGGTTTGCGGAAAGAGTAATGACGTCTCCTGCTTTATGAGCAACTTTGGAGCGAGCCGTATCAATGGTGTCATGTTCGCCTTGCGTATAAGCTTCGGTGCTCCACCCTAAGAATGAGAAACCTTCTGTCGTTGGAACTTTTTTGATAATTTGGACATCGCAAGATGTTGCATCCTCGGCAGTAAGGATACATTTTTGTTCTTGTACAAAATTGCTCACTTCGGCATTAATATTCTTATTGAAAGTAATAGTATAGTTGCCGTAGCCCCAAACTGCTTTCAGAACAGTGTTTGGTTCAGTCACAGTAATGGTTTCACCAGCTGTGTATACTCTAGAGGTACTATCTCCGGTAGTAGACCAACCATAAAATGTTTTTCGAGAGCCAGCAGCAATTTCTTCTGGGGTAAGGGAAGGAACAACATCGGTTACTACGAAATCATAAGAAACTTCGTATGTGCGTTCAGACGTTTGTGTAGCAGGCGCTTCAGCGAAGACGCCACCATTTGCATCATAGCTTAATGCGTATGTTACGTATTCTGGCGAAATTGCATAATTGATATCGGTCTTGTAGGTTCCTGGCTCGGCATTCGCTTTAACGTTTACACAATACGATACCTTGGTCGTGTTGTTTTCTTCAGTGGCGCCAGTAATCGTTTTGATAGGAGTAATTTCAGCAGGTACTGAAAGCATGGATTCTTCGTCCAGAGTCTCAGACAATGTGTACCCCCACGTGTTTGCGTTTAATACACCGTCGACTTCCGTGGTTTCGATTTTGATATTGCCATTCTCTACCATCTCTATGTCGCCAGCATACATATCAATTGCATACCCTGCAGGCAAGGCGCGTGCAACTGTTACCTCATCGGTTGCGCACACAATCTGTGGTTCATCTTTGACGGTAGCGTTTAGTTTAATCGTTCCTTTCGTAGAGAATTCTAGTGCAGTACTTGCATTTGCAACATTGTTTTGTTCAACGACGTTCGCAACAAGTCCGCCAATTACGCCAAGAGTTAAAATTAGCGCATATGTTTTTAGTACTCTAGTTTTATCGGCTTTTAGGTTGAAACCGAGTTTCGCCAGCTTGCGATGGCGAACAAAAGAATAGATGGCAGCAATTGTCAATACAATAACAACTATTGCAATGACCGCTCCCACTATTTTGAAATTTGAAGTTGCGTCTGCTCCCAGCCCCGTACTCATACCGGTGTCTGGAACGAGGATATCCTCAGAGACGGTCAACTCCAACACTGTCTTTTGCATTTTTGTTTTCCTTGTTTATTTTTTGTGTTTGACCTTTTATGCTTATGATTATAACAAATATGTCTAAGTTCGTCAAGTAGTTTTATCTATGTTATAATAGTTTTATAAATAAGGAGTGATCATGTTTGATACTAAAGAAGATCGCAAAAAGATGGAAGAAGTCATCGAGCGCTTCAAAGATGAAATGAAGAAAGTTCGCACTGGGCGAGCACACCCAGATATGCTTTCTGGTATCAAAGCCGAAGTGTACGGACAATACATGCCTCTAAACCAAGTAGCAAATATTACTGCTGCCGATGCAACCCTTCTTGTAATTACTCCGTTTGATCCTACTAATATTCAATCCATTGCTAGCGCAATTCGCGCCGACCAATCACTCGGCCTTAATCCTGCTGATGATGGTCGTGTGATTCGTGTTCCTATTCCAGCCCTTACTGAAGAGCGCCGCAAAGAAATCGTAAAGAACGCTTCTGCTAAGGTGGAAAACGCTAAGGTGGCTCTTAGAAACATTCGTGAAGATGCTAGAAAAGCCGTAAAAATCGCTGAAGAAATGAGTGAGGACGTTAAAAAGCGCGCCGAAAAGGAAATCGATGAGCTCACTAAAGAGTTTAGTGACAAAATCGACGCTGAATTCAAAGCAAAATCTGATGATATTATGAAGTTGTAATTATGGCAGAGCTAAAACATTTAGGAGTTATTTGTGATGGCAACCGCAGATGGGCCAAAGAAAAGGGTCTACCTACATTCAAAGGCCACGAAAGGGGTTTGTCTGTAATAGAGGAAATGGTAGACGCAGCGGATAACGCTGGAATTCCATTTATTTCTTTTTACGTATTTAGCACCGAAAACTGGAATCGTACTGCCGAAGAAGTTGGCTATCTAATGAAGCTAATCGAAGTAAAGGTGATGGGGCTGGCTAAAAAAATGAAAGCCAGAAATGGCAAAATGGTGATTCTAGGATCCAAGAAAAAGGTAGACCCAAAGCTAATGGCGATGCTGGAAAAAGCAGAGAAGATTACCGATGATTGCACCGGTATTACCGTAGGGATATGTTTTAATTATGGTGGGGAACTAGAAATAGCCGAGGCTGCGACTATTGCAAGTGAGGTTGATGGCGAGATTACACCAGAGACTATCAGAAAGCATCTGTATCACCCAGAAATCCCAGATCTTGATATGGTAGTAAGGACTTCGGGTGAGGAGCGCATCTCTGGGTTTATGCTTTGGCGTGCTTCTTATGCAGAATTTTTCTTTATGAAAAAATACTTCCCGGACATCGTACCAGAAGATATGGAACTGATTATTAAAGAATACGAAAACCGCCACCGCAGATTTGGTAAATAATGATATAATAAGCTTATGGATATATTTGTTGGAGTTATTGTTGGTTTACTCGTTTTGATGACGCTAGTGACTGCACATGAATTTGGGCATTTTATTATGGCGCGCCGAAATGGCATAAGGGTACTAGAATTTGGGATTTGTTTCCCACCACGTGCTGTAGCCTGGGTAAAAGACCCAAAAACCAAAAAATGGAAAAAGATTCCGCGTTCTGGCTGGAAGAAGCCACAAGAGGGTTTGATTTTTAGTTTGAACTGGTTACCGATTGGTGGCTTCTGTCAAATGGACGGAGAATCAGCTTCCGATACTAGAGAGGGGACTTTTGGCAAAGCCAGTTTTTGGAGCAAAACCAAGATTTTGTTTGGTGGCGTAACGATGAACTGGCTTGTAGCTATTGTCATCTTTACTATTTTGGCCTGGACTGGTATGCCAGAATTCCTTGATGGGCAATTTACGATTGATAGCGATACACGCGTAAACGCTGTGCCGGTAGAGATTTCTTCTGTGGCAGAGGGTTCACCGGCAGCTGATGCTGGAATTCGGGCTGGTGACTATATTATTTCTGTAGATGGAAATACATATTATCATGCGAGCGAGATTACAGATTATAACAATTCAAAAAAAGGTGAGGAGGTGACTTATCGATTGAAGCGAGGCGAGGATGAATTTGATGTAAAGCCTGTTTTGAACCCAGAGGGGTCCGAATATCTACTTGGAGTTACCATGAAAACCACCCAAAGTCTAAGCTATTCCACTTGGTCCGCTCCACTTGTAGGCGTAGGCCTTACTGCGCAACTTACAGGTGAAACTTTTAAGGGTGTGGGCGTGATGCTTTGGAATTTGATTTCTGGTGTCGGCTCACAGTTTAGTCCAGATGCTTCGGTTCGCGAAAATGGACAGGAAGCTATTTCTGAAGTCGGCGACTCTGTTTCTGGGCCAGTAGGCATTATTGGTGTACTGTTCCCATCATTCACATCGGCTGGGCCAACCAATTTGGCATTCCTAGCCGCACTAATTTCTGTTTCACTTGCTTGTATGAATGTGATTCCAATTCCTGCGCTTGATGGTGGTAGATGGCTCTTGATTGCAATTTACAAAATTCGTCGCAAAAAACTATCCAAGGAGACTGAAGAAAAAATCGTGGCACGTGCCATGATGATCCTTCTTGCGCTCATCTTTATTGTTACAATTCTAGATATAACGAGGTTCTTTAGATGAAAAAACCAGCAAAAGAGTCCGGGTGGAGACTTGCTGGTAGTATCGCCATCATGTGTACATGGGTTTTTGCCGCAGTAATCGTTTCACAATTTATTGTGGGCTACCCGATGGTTTGGATTCTCGGTAAAAGTACTTTTTTGCAGCCAACATGGACAGCTGTTTATTCTGCGCTTAGCTATATTTTGGCGCTGATTTTTATTATTCTGATACCAATGGTGCTTTTAAAAAAATGGAAAGTGACCCGCAAAGACTTGGGACTCGATAACCTTCCGACCTGGACGGACATTGGTTTGGCGCCAGTTGGATTCGTGGTGGCCACCCTTTTGGCTTCGCTTCTTGTATGGATTTTTTCGATGTTCCCATGGTTTAATGCAGAAGAGGTACAAAATGTTGGTTTTGGATTGTTGTCTGGCTCTTTTGATAGAGTAATTGCTTTTATTACTCTCGTTATTTTGGCCCCAATTGCCGAAGAAATAATTTTTCGTGGGTGGCTTTACGGTTTGGTTCGCAAGAAAACATCCGTTGCTATGAGTAGTGCCTGGTCGATAATTCTGTCTTCGCTTTTGGTTTCGTTAGTTTTTGGATTGGTGCATTTACAATGGAATGTGGGAGTAAACGTGTTTGCGATGTCTTTAGTGCTTTGTGCAATGCGAGAAATCACTGGCACGATTTATTCTGGAATGATTATGCACATGATCAAAAACGGCGTAGCTTTTTGGCTGCTATATATGATGGGGATGCATTAAAAAACCCGCGCAAATTACGCGCGGGTTCTGTTTTTTTGGTGCCGCAAATCACTGATTGCGGGCTTTTTTCCAGGCCTGAATGTAAAACTTAAACCAGTTCAGGCTGGAATCTCTGTCTTGTGATTGCTTGTAGTATTCCTCGACAGGAATAGGAATACGGGCATTCGCCCTGGAGAGTGCTCGGACTGCTTCCACATCTGCATTTACGTCATCCAGCCTCATAACAGACTGGATATCCAGTGCAAGCATTTCATCTACCGTAAGGTCAACTGGGTTTTTAAGTCCAAGTTCTTGGCCTTGGTAGATACAAATTGCGTCTGCCTTAGACGTGAACATCATGTGGGCAATTTGGCGTCCCAACATACCGCCGGACCGGCTAGTGAACCTGGGGGAGTCATGCGACTCAAGGTCCAGCATGTATCCATTTACCCTGCATTGCCGGTAAAATGAATCCACGAACTGGGACCAGCCTTTGTCCCTCTCTTCTTTTAGCAGAATGTTAAGGCAATAGTTAACGGGAGTACTGTTAACATACTTCTCGACCAATCCGCCGAAGGTGGGGTCTAGGCACTCCATCATGATAAACGGCTTCCTGGGAAGGCCAGAGAATACGGCGTTTATAACTGATATCGCCTTTTCTCCGAACAATAATTCTTCCATAGAGAGCTCGTCGTTCGCAAAGTTTTTGTTGATTCCTTGCGGAACGTCCAGCCTGAAGCCATCCACATCGTACTCGGACATCCAGAACTTTATAATCTCGCGAAACTCATGAACGAGCTCGGTAGATATATTTCCGTCTGGGAACCAGTCCAAGTCGGCCTGCGTTTTGTGGAACAGGTGGCAGTAATACATTTCTTGCTGCTCATCAAATTGCCACGCAGAACCGCCGAACAGGCTACCCCATCCAATGAGACGCTTTGCACTCCAACAGTAGTATTCAGGATGCTCCGAAAACCACGGATGGAATATGGACGTGTGGTTTAAAACCATGTCCAAAAGGACCTTTAGTCCAAGTTTGTGCGCTTTTTTTACGAACGCATCAAACTGTCTCATTGTACCGAATCTTTTGTTGATTTTTCGGTAATCCGAGACATCATACCCATGGTCTACCCCTGGGCTCTCTAGCATCCCCGATAACCATACGTGGGTTGCACCCAGTTCTTTAATGCGAACCAAGTGATCCATCATTTCAGGTAAGCCTCCATCCCAAGATGGCCATAACTGATATACTAACGTCTTTGCCATATTTATCACCTCCTAAGTGTTATATCGTGGCGTTTCTACTAATGTACATAGGATATGACTATATTATACCACACTTTTGCGATTTTTTCAAGTCTAACAGGGGCGGGAAGTGTGGTATAATGGTGACATGAGACTATCAAAATCTTTTATCAAAACCTTGCGCGATGCACCAAAGGACGAGACCGCTAGAAACGGCGCGCTCCTTACCCGTGCAGGCTACGTACACAAAGAGATGGCTGGCGTGTATGATTATTTGCCGCTTGGCCTTCGCGTAATAGAGAACATTAAGGGGATTATCAGGGAAGAACTCAATGCTCTTGGTTGCCAAGAGGTGTTGATGTCTGCTCTTCAAAATCCAGAGCCATGGGAAAAGACCGGCCGCTTCTCTGATGCAGAGGTAGATATCTGGTTTAAAACTGAGCTTTCTGCTGGCGGTGTGCTAGGCCTAGCTCCTACCCACGAAGAGCCAATTACAGAGATGCTAAAGAGCTACATCTCCTCTTACAAAGATTTACCGCTCGCGGTTTACCAATTCCAGACCAAATTTAGAAACGAGCTTCGGGCCAAGTCTGGGATTTTGCGCGGCCGTGAATTTTTGATGAAAGATCTGTATAGTTTCCATACTTCCGAAGAGGATCTAGACAAGTTTTACGCAGAGGTAGAAGGCGCGTATGCACGTATTTTTGATCGCCTTGGGCTTGGTGCAGATACTTTTGAAACCTTTGCTTCTGGCGGTATTTTCTCTAAGTATTCCCACGAGTACCAGACGTTTTTGCCAGTAGGCGAAGATACGGTTTATTACAATGCTGATAAATCTACCGTGCTTAATAAAGAGGTTTACAATGATGAAGTATTAAATGACCTTGGTGTGGCCGGTCAGGAATTTTCTGAAACTACTGCCGCGGAGGTAGGCAATATCTTTAAACTGAAATTTAAGTATTCTGAGCCACTTAGTCTAAAATATGGAGACGAGAACAACGAGCAAAAGGTTGTCTATATGGGTTGCTATGGCATCGGTGTATCCCGTGTGATGGGTGTGATTGCCGAGAAATTCGCCGATGATAAGGGTTTGGTCTGGCCAGAAGCAGTGGCACCATTTAAGTATTATCTAGTTGCAATTGGTGACGAAGGGGCAAAGGTAGCCGAAGAACTATACGCTAGCCACGAAGATTTGATTCTTTATGACGATCGCAAAGCTCGCCCAGGTGAAAAATTTGCCGATGCAGAACTAATGGGTATTCCACATCGTATCGTAATATCAGGTAAGACTCTTGAAAAGGGCGCAGTGGAAATTACCGACAGGGCTACTGGCGAATCCAAATTAGTCAGCCTAGAAGAGGTAAAAAACCTCTTGACTAAATAACTGTTTTTCTGTATATTTAACAGTGTTATAGAAGTGGAGCATCATTTATGATTAAAAAGAGCATTAGTCTTACCGCAGAAGGTAAGAAAGAATTAGAAAAAGAGCTAGACGAACTTATCAAGAATCGCCCAGCAATCGCCGAGCGTATTGCTACGGCCCGTGCATTTGGTGATTTGTCTGAAAACGAAGAATATAGCTCAGCTAGAAACGAACAAAAGATTGCAGAGGGCCGTATTCTTGAAATTCAAGACATCTTGAAGAATGCCAAGATTATCCGTGGCGGCAGCAAAAACACCGTTTCTCTTGGCGCTACGATTGTTCTCGATATGGGCGGCAGAAATGTAGAATATACTTTGGTTGGCCCTACTGAGGCAAATCCACTTGAAGGTAAGATTTCTAATGAGTCTCCAATTGGCAAAGCTGCAATGGGGCACAAGGCTGGTGATTCTTTCGACTTCAACGGCAAATCTGTAAAAATTGTAGAGATTAAATAGTATTAGCAAATTATAAGCATTGAGCGAACCCGAAAAAACTAATATTTTCACAAGTCGGAATCCGAAACTGTAATTTCGGTGACGACTTGCCTGAAAATATTATTTTTTTTCGGACGTGAAGCGAACCGCTTATAATTTACTAATACTGTTTAATCTGTTATAATTGTTACATGTTACTTGAAGACTATAGAAACGAAAGACTTAAAAAACTTGAAGAATTGAAGGCACGCGGGATTGATCCGTATCCTGCAAAAAGCCACAGAAATACCAAAATTTCTGATGTAGTAGACCATTTTGATGAAAAACAAGGCCAAGAGGTCACTATTGCTGGACGTATTGTTGCGATTCGTTCTTTCGGAAAACTAGTCTTTATCAAGCTTCGTGATTATTTCGGCGAAGTGCAAATCTTCATGAAAGCCACTGACGAAGAAACTCCAGAAGGACTTCTTAACGTAAAAGATGTTCGTCTTCTAGACCTCGGTGATTTTATTGAAGCTACTGGCGTAGTAGATAAATCCCAAACTGGTGAAATCTCCGTATTTTCTAATTTTGTAAGACTACTTACTAAGACTCTTCGCCCACTTCCAGAGAAATTCACCAACAAAGAAGAGCGCTATCGTCGCCGTTATGTAGATATGAATGTAAACCCTGAGGTACGCGAGAGGCTAGTTCGCCGTTCCAAATTCTGGCAGGCTACGCGCGATTTTATGAATGCGCACGGATTTATCGAGGTAAACATTCCTGTGCTAGAGCATACCACTGGTGGTGCCGATGCTACTCCATTTACTACTCACATGAATGCGCTCGATGAAGATTTTTATCTACGTATTTCACATGAGTTGCCTCTAAAGCGCCTGCTTGGTGGTGGTTTTGAAAAGGTTTATGATATTGGCCCACGCTTCCGCAACGAAGGTGTAGACGATGAGCATTTACCAGAGCATATCGCGTTTGAGTCTTATGCCGCGTACGAAGATTACGAAGACGGCATGAAGCTCTACGAAGATATGATAAAATATGTCGCCAAGGAAACTTGGGGCACGCTCAAGTTTAATGTAGGCGGGTTTGAAATCAACCTTGACTGTGAATGGCCAAGAGTCCGCTATGCAGATTTACTCCGCGACAAATATGAAGTGGATGTATTTAATCCAGACCGCGAGCAACTAGTGAATATACTAAAAGAAAAAGGCGTAGAAATTGATGAAAAGACCACTACAAACCATTTGATTGACGATGTTTGGAAACTTATCCGCAAGACTTCGGCTGGGCCATACTGGCTAATAGAAGAGCCGTTGTCGCTTAGCCCACTAGCAAAAATTGTGCCAGAACGTCCACTTGTAACTCAGAGGTTCCATCCGATTATTGCTGGCACCGAAATGGGGAATGGTTATTCCGAGCTAAACGATCCTTTGGACCAATTAGCTCGCTTCAACGAGCAACAAGCTGCCCGCGATGCAGGCGACGACGAAGCTCAAATGCTTGATATGGATTTCGTAGAAATGCTTGAATATGGTATGCCACCAGCCTGTGGTTGGGGCAATTCTGAGCGCAATTTCTGGCTACTCGAAGGTGTGCCAGGCAGGGAAGCAGTACCATTCCCAACAATGCGTAGCTTAAACTTTTCTCCGGAGGAGAAAAGTTTAGTAAAAGAGGCTAATTAGAAAAGTGAAATGAAAGTGAATTCCATTTCACTTTTTGTTTATTACTAATTAATTCTTTCAGAATTAATTAGGTATTTCGACAATCTTAGTATGTGATTTCATTCCGCGAGTAATCGTGATGCTGGTTTTTGGCACGTCGAAATGTTTTGACAATAGTTTAATTAGTGCAGTATTAGCCTCGCCATCATGTGGTTTGGCACGAAGATAAATGGTGAGCTCACCCGGAGCCGTCTCCACGATTTTTTCTTGAGACGAACCTGGTTTTACGGTAATAGTATATTTTGGCATGTATATATTATATATTATTTAGCGATACAACGAATTGGGCTCCCAAAACTACGTTCGTGGGTATTCGATTGTACTTCTGATGTTGATAGATATAACCCGTGCACGGCGTGGGTTTGCGCATAGGTGGATGACCGCGAACCGCCAATCTCACCTTGGTATTGCGCTGTACCGCTCTGGTAGAGCCCCGAAAGTGGCATTAGAGTGGCTTTTCTAAATCTAGTATACTGGTCCTCTCCGCCACTAATGGTTGGGTATGCATCAATAAGACTTTGGTACTCACCGCCTCCTGTAGTGGTGCCAGTTGAGGAAATAGCGCCACCGGTTGGTAATCGCCAACCGGATGGACAAATATCTTGATCCACATCTATAGCGGAAGTTTGATTCGTGTCTACACCTTCCCATGGCTCAAAGCAGTATGTGCCAACACTAGCCGCACAATAATTATAATAAATACCAACTTTCCAATTCCCGTTATAGGCTTCGATTTTAAGCGGGTCATTAGAACCTTGAGGAACAGTGAGTTTACTATCTGCATTGATTCGTGGTTGGGTGAAAGTATTAGAACTAGTCTCGACTGACACTGCTTCAGTAGACCAACCTGTATGCGGAGCAGTAGCGCTGCCTTCTAAGAAGTTTGTAATTGCTTCGGCGCTAGCATTGGTGTTATTTGTAGTGATAGACACACCATTTGCAAGTGGGTTAAGAGCTAGGTTATCCAGTAGCCAGCAACGGTTATCTGCAAGCTTACCGATACGGTAAATAGTGTTGTCGCGGACATCCACTACTTCTAGGGTGCCGGTAGTATCTGTGGTGGCGTTACAAATAGCAGTGTTTACGTCTTGGATTTTGTAGTATTTATTGTTGCCTACTGTGACTTTTTCTTTGCCGGCATCGATAAGAGCTTGCTCCATAGAGCCAGTAGCAGCATTTGCTACTAGTTCGAAGTTCATAGTAGTAGAATATGAGCCTGGAGGGGTGAGAAGGTCTAGGATGGTAGCCATATTGATAGTAGTAGTGCTATCTGCTACTGGAGTAGTGACTTTTTTGAGGTTTTGAGAAAGGGCAATTGGATTATAGCTTGTAGTGTTATCAATGGAGATACCCCACTTGTTCATATCGTCATAGGTATTGTCTGCAAATTCTGCGGCAGTACGGCCACCGTTGCGAGAAGTGATAGCTTCGATGTGAGGATAAGTGCCATCATTTACATTAATGGTACTAGACTCTAGATAGGTGTGTGGAGTAGACATGACAAGAGTATAGCCATAGGCATTATTAGTAGATGCGGTTGCAGTGAGGCTCTTTGAACCATATGTACCACTACTACTTGGAGTGAGTGGAAGATGGATGATGTTTCCGGCAGACATATCTGCGCTAGACAAAGTTAGATTTAGATATGGATTCACTGTAACAGTGAACTCTGTAGACCCAGTGACTGGATCATCTGCAAATGCAGGAGTAGCAACACCACAAGAAAGTGCGGCGATGCCAAAAGCTAATA
>JAZNDC010000026.1:0-20775 GCA_045587885.1 Candidatus Nanosyncoccus sp.
CAACTGGGAAGATTGCGAGTATTGTGAATACCAGCAAAAAGCTGGCTGAAAGCAATGCGGAAACATGAAATTTCCTCAGAAAGGCAATGTGAGTGTGGAGCATTTTTGTTTTACCTTTTTATTTTTATGACCTAATTGTGATTTTATTATAAAACAAATCAAAACAAAGTACAAGCATTTTCAACAAAAAACTTCCTAATATTTTTAGGAAGTTTTCCACAGGTAGACAATTATTTTATTATTTCGTCAATAATGCCATACTTTTTTGCTTCTTCGGCACTCATCCAATTGTCGCGGTCCATGTCTTTTTCAACTTGCGCTAGACTCTTGCCAGTATTTTTGGCAAAAATCTCAGCGAGACGCTTCTTCAAAAACACACCTTCGCGAAGCATAATTTCCTGGTCTGTAATTTTGCCCTCGGTACCAGAAGATGGTTGGTGAATCATAATACGCGCATTTGGCAAACAGTACCTTTTTCCCTTTGCGCCAGACGATAGAAGCATCGCGCCCATGCTCGCTTGCAAGCCAATCCCGATTGTCTCCACATCAGGCTCAATGAAATTCATCGTATCAATAATCGCAAGCCCATCATACACAGAACCACCTGGGGAATTAATATAGAGTTTGATTGGCTTCTTTGGATCCTCGTGCGCAAGGTAAAGCAGCTGTGCCACCACCAGATTTGCCGTATGCGCATTCACATCCTCACCAAGGAAAACGATGCGGTCATTTAGAAGACGCGAATAAATATCATACGCACGCTCACCTTTATTTGTTTCTTCCACTACGGTTGGTACTAAATAATCTTTCATATTACTCCTTTACTAAAGTTAGTTTACCTTTTATAAGTTTCAAAGTTGGGATGTCTCCCTTTTTCAATTTTTCAGAAATGATCTCTTCAGAAAGTAACGATTCTACTTCATCTTCGATTTTACGACGAAGCGGTCGTGCACCATTTTTTGGATCATAACCTTCTTTTATCAAATATTCCTTTGCCTTATCATCAATCTTGATACCGATTCCCTTTGTAGCAAGACGTTTTCTAAGATCGTTAATTAGATTGTCAAAAATCTTCTCCACATTTTGCTTTGTGAGTGCATGGAATACCAAGATATTATCCAAACGATTGATTAGCTCTGGGCGCATCACTTTCTTTAGTGCCTTCATTGCATAAGATTTGTTTTCTTCATATTCTTCCGCCAAAGCTTTTTTGTCTTTCGCTGTACGCGCAGTAAAGCCGAGTTCAGACTCACGATACATATCCGCCGAGCCAAGGTTAGACGTCAGGATCACAATCGTATTATTAAACTTGATTTTGTTTCCCTGGCCATCCGTCAGCACACCGTCTTCCAATATTTGAAGCAAAAGGTTAAATACATCCGGATGAGCCTTTTCAATTTCATCAAAGAGAATCACAGAATATGGCTTGCGGCGCACTGCTTCGGTAAGTTTGCCGCCGTCATCATAGCCAATGTAACCAGCCGGCGCACCCACAAGGCGCGACACATTATGCTTTTCGCCAAATTCGCTCATATCAATTTTTACTAGCGCATTCTCACCGCCAAATACTTCGCGCGCAATCACGCGAGCGAGTTCAGTTTTACCTACACCAGTTGGGCCCATAAATAGGAAAGAACCAATTGGGCGTCTAGAATCTGCAATACCACTACGACCACGACGAATTGCCTTTGCTACCGCTTTAATCGCTTCATCTTGTCCAACCACAGATTGCTTCAGTTCATCCTCCAAATTCATCAACATCTTCATTTCAGAGCCATGCACCTTGGATACTGGAATGCCAGTCTTGAGGGAAACAGCCGTAGCAAGATTCTCTTCGGTAAGCTTTGGGTTTTCCGTTGTTTTTACACCAGCTTTTTCAAGTTTCTTGATTTCCTGTTCTAGTTTCGCAAGTTCAGTTTTATATTCCGCCGCTTTTTCATAATCTTCTTTGTCTGCTGCTTCAGAAATCTTGCTTTCTAACTGCGACGCTTCGATTTTCATCTTCTTGTATTTTCCGCCACCTTTTTTGTCTGCAGCAACTTTACAAATCGCTGAAGCTTCATCGATAATATCAATCACCTTATCCGGCATAAATCTATCATTGATATACCTTTGACCCATCGTAATCGCAGTCTCTAGCATCGCGTCCGGAATCACTACACCATGATGCGTTTCGTAATGCTTTTTAATCCCCTTCAAAATGCGCAAAGTCACCGCCGCACTCGGCTCTTCTACCATCACAGTCTGGAATCTACGAGAAAGTGCCTTGTCTTTTTCAATAGTTTTGCGATACTCGTCTAAAGTCGTAGCCCCAATCAGATTAATCGAATTACGTGCCAGCGCTGGCTTCAAAATATTCGCCGCGTCCATATTTCCATCAGAAGAACCCGCACCACATAGTAGATGAATTTCATCAATAAATAATAGAACCGTATCGTCACCCGTTGTTTCATCAATAATTCCTTTGATACGCTCTTCAAATTCACCACGGAATTTCGTACCTGCCACCACAGAGCTTAGATCCACTTGATAAATATGTTTACCAATCAAGTTACCAGGAACTTCATTTTTTACGATTCGCATCGCAAGGCCTTCCACAATCGCAGTTTTACCCACACCAGCCTCACCAATCAAAACCGGATTAGACTTAGTGCGGCGAGAGAGAACTGTTACTACCCGTTCAATCTCACTTTCGCGACCAATCACAGTGTCGAGTCTACCTTCGCGAGCTTCTTCAGTTAAATCCTTACCATAGCGCTTCAAAAACTTCAGTCCGCCGCCTTTTACATATTTGGCTTTTTCAGCCTTCAGTTTTTCATCCTTCGTTTGTTCTTCAACAAGCCCCTCAACATCGTCCAATACTTTTTCAACATCAACATTAAGTCCCGAAAGAATCAAAGATGCGCGAGAATTTGGTTGGGAGAGCAGCGCATGCAAAATATGCTCCGTACCAATCACCGAAAGTCCATTCTCACGAGTGAAGTTCTGCGCCATACGAAGCGTTAAAATCACTGCCTCAGACAAAGACATCATCGCCATATCACTACCCGGCACTTCCACCGCTACTTTATTTAGAGCCTTTTCTACTTCTTCGAGCGAAGCACCGCCTTCACGGAGCATCTTTGCACCAGTAGAAGTATCAATAGACATAATCCCAAGCAGCAAATGCTCAGTACTCATGTATCCATTATTATATCTCTTGCTATAAAAATCGGCCTTCTGGAGCGCAAAACGTGCGTTCTCACTTAGCCGGTTCATAATCTCACTAAATTCTTCTTGCATACCCCCATTGTAGCAAATTAGCACTCATAATGCAAGAGTGCTAATTCACTAAATACCTCTCAGCTTTTAAAATGCTGAGTAATTATCTTTGTTTGAGAAAAAGCTTCTCAACTCATCCGAAATCCCATCCCCAAAATGAATTGAAAGACTATCCCCATCCCCTCTTAATTCGAAGCATACATCAGGAGCATATGCCCAATGCCCACACCCCTCACCAAAAATTTGTTCAGATGTCGCATAATCAATTGAAAGAGACGCATTAGCTAATTCAGAATACTCTGTAATAACTAATGTTTTAGCCGCCTGGATTGCATTATCAAACGTGATTGTTTCAATTGTGGTTTTCCAAGTATCTGGCTTTTTTATCCTTATTCCCCATGCACTAACATAAATATAATCTGGATTATATTCAACAATTGTCTCCGTTTCATCCTTTGGATCACCATCCACATCGCATTTCGTAATTACTTCAGTAGAGCTACTACAATTCTTCTTTGCGGTTTCTACACGTGAATTTCCATCCATCATCGCCCACACACCAAAACCAACACCACCAGCCGCGACTAACAGAAATAAAACTATTACCAACGCCATGGTACTACTTTTCTTTTTTGGAGCCGGCGCCGCTTGTGCAGGTGCAGGCGTAGGTTGCACTGGCTCAGTTTGTTCCAAAGCCGCAACTACTGGATTTGTAGGCCGCTCTGGCATTCCTTGATTTTGTTCCATCAAAATATTCTCCTTATGGTTACATAATAACATATTCCTTTTTATTTTGAAATCATATTATTTTCAAACAGTTTTGTAGAACCATCGTTCAATACAAACATAGAACCCCCAAACGAATAGTCCCCAGTAAATACACTCGCTTCAACAACATCAATAATTTTCTTATCAAGTATAATCTTACCTTTTATACTAAAATCATTCTTATCAAAAGCATCGTACAGTGGGAAGTAATCTATCGTTCCATCTGTCATCAAGAAACCAATATAGTTGTATGTATTATCCTGGTGGCCGGAACCAAATTCAATCACCTTATATATATTGCCAGTAACAGCTATACTACAATCTTTAAAATCACTCGATTGCTCACCGCCATACGGAGAGTGTACAACTGGACCATATTCACAAGATTTAATTTTTCCTTTTTCAATAACTATTTGAAGCTGATTATGATTCTCGCCATTTGCTTGCACATCAGAAGATTTAAACAACACTGTAACATCGATAGTAGGATCAGCATCTTGAATTATTGGATTATCCCTATTAGAATCTTCTGGCACATCGCATTTTGTACCAACACTAGCGCATGTATTCTTCGCCGCCTCCACGCGACTATCTCCATCCATCATCGCCCACACGCCAAAACCAACACCACCTAGTGCTAATATAGTCATGATAATCAAACCAAAAAGCATGCCACTAGATTTTTTCTTTGGCATTACAGTTGTTACCGAAATATCACTTTGATTTGCATTTAAGGTTTCCATTTTATAATCTCCTTATATTTGTATAATGCACCCATGGGTTAAAACTTAGAATAGTTTTCTGCATTTCCGAGCATTTCGCCAATAGTCGTTCTTGCCTGTTTTTCCAATTCAAGCTCCTCTGCAGAAGTAGAATAATACGCCTGTGAAAGGCTGACACAATAATTGTAATCGCCATCGGAAAAAACCAGGTTAGAGTCCCAGCCACATACCCCTTCCTGCATCTCATTATATGTATCCTTTTTTATTCTGCTAACATAACCCAAAACCTCTGAGTTTTTAAGTGGATTAGCAAAATCAGGCAACTCACCACTTCCAGTGGTCGCACGAACACCTAAATTAGCAACGCCATCACCAAAATTATTAAATTTATAGCTCACATAACTTAAAGTATCAGGGATTTTGATTTTTAACCCCCATTCTCCAATATAAATATATTCTTTAGTATCTACACTAACATTATCCGTATTAGTGCTGTCCACATCGCAATTAATAATAGATGTACTAGAAGAACTACACTGTTTCTTTGCAGTTTCTTCGCGAGCGTTCCCATCCATCATAGCCCACACACCAAAACCAACACCACCGGCAGCAATTAACAACAATAGAATAATTACTAATGCCATTGCGCTGTTTTTCTTTTTTGGGGCCGGTACCACTTGTGTCGAAACAGGCTGCTCTGGCATTGTTTGATTTTGTTCCATCAAAATATTCTCCTTATGGTTATAATAATACCACAATCAGGATACTATTTACCGCAAACTACATTATTTGCGTGGACCCAACCTTCTACTGTACCACCATCAAGGTATTCACCGTTTGTACGAGCCGCACGAAATACGCCACCATTTTTAATATAAGTCTCAAATGGATCAGTAATCATATACTCTTGGTCTAACGGACCAAAATCGTTTTCCTTCACATATTTCACTATTTCTTGTAGCATGGCAGGAGACAAGATATATTTACTTACACTTGCAAGACCAGTCACTTGCTCTGGCTTTGGTTTCTCCGTAATTTTTACAATCTTTTCATCTTCAATCGTAAGTGCGCCACCATTCATAATAGCTTCTTCTGGATGATCGATAGCCATAAGAGCAGACTCTGTATCGTCCTTTACGGCCGCAAGCAAAGACTCCGCCGCACTAGGGCCATCTGGATTCCAAATAAAATCATCACCCATAAATACAAATACGGGCTCATTAATATTGTATTCTTCTACTACCATCGCCACTGGCACAGCCGTACCATATTTAGAAGATGGATCTTGCGCAACATAGTGAATCGTTACATCGTCAGGTAAAGTTTTTGCCTTCTCGAGCTTATCTTCTTTACCACGGTCTCTTAAATATAAATTCAGCGCCAAATTATCACGATAAAATGCCCTCACCTGACATGGTTCCACATTAGACACCACCATGTAGATGTCTTTTACTCCGGCTTTAATCAAATCCTGCACCGAATAATCCACCAAAGGACGATTGCCTACAGGAAGCATTGATTTTTCTATAATCTTGGTAATCGGTAAGCGCCTAGTGCCCCACCCAGCTACCGGTATAATAGCTTTCGTAATCATAATACAGCAATTATATCATAAAGCACATAAATGCCAGCTATTTTTTGCTCATCGCTTCAAGCTTGCGAAAATCAACCTTATTTGCTCGTGTCAAAGGAAGCTCATCTAAAAATATTACCTTGTGTGGCACTTCATACGATTTCAAAGTAATCCTACGGCGACCAAGATTAAATGGCTCTGATGCGGTTTTAATTATTGCACGACGCGTTTCAGCGGATTTTGGCACACCATCGTTAAGGACCACATACGCCCAAGAAGCCAGTTTTAATTCTTTATCTGTCCCTTTTACTACATAACATTTTTGCACCAAATCAGACTTCGCTACTGCAGCGCGTACCACTTCGTAATATACTTTTGCTGGCAAGTTATTAATAAAGAACGTCGCGCGTCCAACCAAAGTAATATAGCCAGTCTCCGAAACATACGCCAGATCACCAGTTTTTACGTATTTCTTTCCCTTTATTACCATTGTTTTTTCATCGTTTAACTCTGGACGATTATAGTAAGCAGTCAAAATATGCTTACCAGTAGCATAAAGAATACCAGTTTTTCCAAACCCTAGCTCCTCGCCAGTTTCTGGGTCTAATACCATCACATGTACACCCGCCGGAATCTTACCAACCGAATCCGGATTATACGCAGTAGCACCCACAGCCGTAGAAATAAGCCCGAGTGCTTCGCCCACACCATAGCCATTACTAATTTTTACATTCTTGTCGCAACGCTTTTTAAAAAACTCCAGCGCCGCGAGGGAAGCAGACTTCTCTAGTCTTTCACCACCCGAAGCAAACATCTTTAGCGCAGAAATATCTGTCGACTTTTTGAGTGTCGGCATCATTTCAAGCAGTGGTGGAATCCCAAAAATCGTATTTGGATTCTTGCTCATATAATAATCTAGATTGTCATCATTAATATCTGGCGTCAAAATCACTTCGCCACCACCACAAATTGGTGCGAGCACCGATACTACCAACCCATACGGACAATCAAAATGTACATAGCTCATCCAAGTATGCAGTTCCTTATCCCACATTTTTACACCGCTCGCCACTTTTGAATAAATCGCCGATGCAATCAAGTTTTTATTCGTAAAAACCATTGGCTTCGGCCCAGAAGTCGAGCCAGAAGTAAAAGAAATTAGCGCCGGCTTATTCGCGCTAAAGAAATTCTTTGGTACGCGCCCACTATATCCTTCGGTATATTTCAAAATTGAAGATTTGCCAAGCATAAAAGTCTCGAGCACCGTCTCGCCCCAGTTTTTCTCATCAAAATCCGACGTCAAATTAATTACATTTTTTAAGGTTTTAACATCTTTTTTTAAGGTTTTAATATAATTTGGTGTCTTTTTATATACAAAAAGTAGAGAAGACTGAAACTCTTCGAGATAGTGAACAATCGTATCGCGCGCAGTTTTTTCATCAAGAAAACTCACCGTCGCACCAATCATATTTGCAGCAAAGAAAATTACAATGTTGTCATAAAGTGAACGCCCAGTCGTCACCAAAACAATATCACCAGACTTCACACCAAGCCCAAGCATCGCCTTGGCCAATAATTTGCGGTCGCGCTTCAAATCGCGCCTTGTAAATTCAACTTCTTTCTGATTTGCTACTATATTATCCCAATGTCTGAAGCTTGATAGGTTAAATAAAGCAGACATACTGATGTGGGGAACAAACGGATCCCTCTTCTGATTCTTGATTTTTAACATAATACCTCGCTATATTTTTTACATTATAGCATAAATATTATTTTGTCGAGATCAAAGATTCTCCCCAAATATTTGGATAATCATTTTGCCCAAGCAACACCGCCATCGTCGCAGCAATATTTTTTAGCCCCGGATTAGAAACGCCAGAGAACTGATACTTGTCACGATTTGGAGTATTGTCATAGAGTATACATGGTACTTTATTTGTAGAATGTGCGGTCTTTTTCTCACCTTTTTCATCCAAAAGTTCCTCGGCATTTCCATGGTCCGCCACCACCACCAAAATTCCGCCAAGTTTGTCCACTGCAGCTGCAATTCGTGCGAGGGAAAGATCAATCGCCTCCATCGCAATAATCGTTGCTTCCATATCAGCCGTATGTCCAACCATATCCCCGCCAGGGAAATTCAAACGTATAAACTTGTAATCATCCAAACGCTTAATTACTTCGTCAGTAATCTCTGCGCATCTCATCCACGGCCGCGTTTCAAACGGTTCCGTATAAGACGGCACTTCTATAAACGTCTCGCCCGGCGCCTTCTCATAACTATTACCATTGAAATAATAAGTAATATGCCCAAACTTCACTGTCTCGGAAACCGCCAATTCAGAGACATCCCGACTGCCCAAAAACTGATTAAGTGGTTCATCGAACTTCACTGGCTCTACCAAACGATGCTCTGGTACATGTGTGTCAGAATTATATTCAGTCATCCCTACAAAATACACATCATATGGCGAATATTTGCCACGCTCAAAATACGAGAAATCATTATATGTAAACGCCATCGCGATTTCTATCGCCCTATCCGCTCGAAAATCAAAATAAATTAGGGAATCGCCTTTTTTTATTTTCCCTACCGGCTCATTCTTTTCATTAACAACCACAAAAGCAGGCAAATACTGGTCCTGCACCCCCGGATCAATTCCTCTCAATTCATTAATCGCTTCCTCGGCACTTCTAAAATAATAATCCGCTTTTGCATTTACCATCATATCCCAACCTCGTTTCACTATCGTCCAATCACTCATATATCTATCCGCAACCGTAGTCATCCTACCACCACCAGACGCAATTCTCGCATCAAGACCAGGAAATTGTATGGTAAATTCCTCTAGTTCACGAATATATTTTGGCTCAGACTGAGGGGGGACGTCGCGACCATCAAATACTGCATGAATTCTAATTGTTTTTACACCTTCAACATACGCCCGCTGAATCATTTTCTTCAAATGATCAATATGACTGTGTACACCACCATCCGAAAAAATTCCTGCAAAATGCAAAGTACCTTTAGTAGAAATCGCCTTTTTCCAAGCCTCGGACTCAAATACTTCACCAGTATCAAAAGCCTCATCGATACGCGCGATGCCTTGCTTGATTGCGCGGCCCGTACCCATCGTGTTATGGCCAACTTCAGAATTGCCCATCTGGCCGGGAACCAAACCCACTGCTTCACCCGAAGCGTCCAATGCTATATGCAAATAATCTCTCGACGCTCGCCCCAAAAAACCAGTCCGCGCCTTAGAGACCGCGTTTCCAGGTCCATCTGGTGCCAACCCCACACCGTCTAATACTGCGAGCACTACCGGCCCGTTATACTGTAGCTTGTCCATTTTGCCCATCCTTTAATAATTTTTTATATGCCTCTACACCTGGCTGATCAAACGGATTTACCCCCTGAAGCATAGCACTGATCGCACAAGCCATCTCAAAGAAATAAATCAGTTCCCCAAATCCTTTTTCATCATAACTTGATACACCTATATTTAACACCGGAATTCCACCTTGTGAGTGCGCCACCCGCACAGCCTTTACTACTCGCTGATTTTGCTCATCCGTAGGATAATCAATAATCGTCTCCCACAAATTCCTACGCCCGTCCTGCATAAACTGTCCCATAGAGTGCAAATCTGTAGAATAAATCAGGGAAGCAGGGAATATTCCTTTCTTTCCTTTCCCTTCCGATTCACCAAATAGTTGTTTTAGCCATTCGTTAAAATACATTGTACTCGGTTCAAAACTAGCAAACACCTCTGTATCATAGTTCCTTTGCGCTAACATAAAGCGCATCCAAGCATAATTTGCCGCCACTTGCACACCAGCGTCGCCCATCATTTCTACTGCACCTTCAAGCAATTTATCAATATCTACACCGGCTACAGCTAACGGTAATAGCCCAACTGCCGACAATACTGAATATCTGCCACCCACATTATCTGGCACCACAAACCGAGTATAACCATTTTGGACCGCCTCATCATGAAGCTCGCCCTTGTTAGCGTCAGTCGTTGCATAAATTCTGCTTGAGGCCTGCTCGCCATATTTTTCAACTAATTTCTTCTTAAATGCTTCAAAAGCCACTTTTGGTTCCAAAGTCGTTCCAGATTTAGATATCACAAGCACCGAAAAATCACTATCGCCCACCTCAGTAAACACCCTGTTTAATTCTCTCTGGCTGAGGGAATTGCCAGTATAAACAACTTTCACATCAGATTTTGGCAAAAGTGCCTCAATAATTGCTCTATGGCCCAGATAAGAACCGCCTATTCCAATACAAACCAGATATTCCGCTTCCTCTGTTATTTTCTTTGCAGCTTCTTTTATGCTCAAAATTTCATCAATTAGGATATCCTTTGGCAAATTGACCCAGCCGCCCATAGCGTCACCCCTGATACTAGCCAAAATTTCAGCCAATTTTCCCTGGTCTACCTCTGTATTAAAATTAAGCTTAATCATATAATCTCATTATACCACAGCAAAAACCCAGAAAACTCTTGCATTTTTAGCAAAAGTGTGATATAATATACTTAATAGTTGCCCCTATCTGTTCTGGGGCGGTACTTTGAAGATGTTAGATTGCCGGCATGGTATCCTTCACCTCCTTTCGTTAAGAATACTTTTACGCGCAACGCAAAAAAATAACGAAGGAACCATCCCAATCCAACATCAATATCTTCTCCCGACTACCCCTAAGGTATATTCTCGGGAGAAACCCCCCGAGATATACCCTGGGGGGATTTTTGTGCTATAATTACCCTATGCCCGCTTGGCGGAATTGGTAGACGCGCTAGCTTCAGGTGCTAGTGGTAGCAATACTGTGAGAGTTCAAATCTCTCAGTGGGCACCAAGGAGACGAGTAACAAAAAAGAGCTCGTTCTTTTTTGTTCGAGGCGACGCTGGTGCCCTAGCCGGCGAAGCCGGCGTTGCACCAACGGTCTAATTCATCTAGGACCGCTTTTTTGTCTTCAGCGATTAATTCTAGCCTTGCCTTGATTTCATTTTTCCCTACTTCAATCGCCCGCTTTAGGGCTGGTTCATCCGCCATCGGCTCAAAGAATTCCAAATACTTATCAAAATCTTCCTGCGTTTTAATAGAAGTTGCCGTGTATCTTGGATAGTCTTCAAGCGATTTGTCACCAGTAATTTTCTTCACGTAATCCCAATGTGTCGTAAGCCAATTCCACACCTTTTCCTTCGCCGCCGGATTACGGAATTCATAAATAAACAAATGGAAATGATCTTGTGGTTTTACAATTTCTGGCTTTTCGAGCAAACTTACCATCTTGTCTACCACTTCTTTATCCCGGCTCAGTGTCGCCGCAAATAGTAAATCAAACTTAATACCCGGATCCGATATTTTCGCATAATCCTCGATATATTTATCTACCATTTCTGGCTCAAGATAAATCTTGGCATCGAGAATATCATCACGAATTTCCATATTCATCGCCGAATATTCCGCATTGTATTTACCAGCAAGTTCTTTGATTCTCGGCAAATCCTCCGCGTAAAAATCCAACGCATTCAAATTCGCACGCAACCGAATCATGTTTTCATCGTCGCCTTCGCGCGTCGTGATGCCAATTTCACTAAGTTTCGCGTCCACGAGCTCGCCGATAAATTTCTTAAACTTCTTTTCCTCTTCCGTCCCATACTCAAAGAATACTTTGAGTGTCCCGATAATCGTCACGATAATATTCCAAATCGCCGCGCTATTTTCATTTTTAAACTTAGAAACTAAAGGCAAAAGCGAAGCCGCGCTTACAAGCGAAGTTTTGGATAGTAGATCGCGGTCGATTAGTAACCTCAACTTTTCTTCCAAACTAAGCGAATCAAACCTTACCAAGCGCTCATTAAATTCCGCATCGGTCAAATTCAAAATATAGTGCGATGACATATCTTCGCGTATTTCTGGAATCGGCCAATTCGCGTCCGTCATTTCCCCATCCAGCAAGAATCTTTTTTGCTTACCATCCGTAATCACCGGATAACCCGGCTGGTCGATAAACGCATGCATCATTTTTTTCACATCAAATTTCGCATATTTATTTAACGCGTCCCACAAATTGTCACCAATCGTATTGCCATATTTATATTCTGCAAAATAGTCGCGAATGCCTTTTGTAAAATCATCCCAACCCATCGCGCGAATCACCATCAGCATTAGTCTTGCGCCCTTCGCATACACAATCGCCGGGTCAAAAAGCGTGGCAATTTCGGCCGGATCATTCACATCCTGGTGCACCGATTGTACGCCAGAAAGACAGTCACGTCGAAGCGCCGCCAAAGCATCGCCAGTAAAGAATCCTTCAAAAATCTTAAATTCTGGATACGCATGATCCACCGCATAATATTCCATCACGCTCGCAAACGATTCGTTTAGCCACAAATCATCCCACCATTCCATCGTCACAAGATCACCAAACCATTGGTGTGAAAGTTCATGTGCCACCGTGAGAGCCACGCCTTTTTTTGTTCCAAGTGTCGCGTCTTTTCCGACAATCAGCGCAGATTCACGATACGTCACCAAGCCCCAGTTTTCCATCGCGCCTGCTTCAAAATCCGGCAGCGCCACCTGGTCGCATTTATCAAGCGGATACGGCACGCCAAAATTATCATCATAAAATTCGAGCGACTTGGCCGCCACGTCATTCGCAAAATCCACCGAATCAATATCCTGATTCAAAGCCACATAAGTTGTAATTTCCGTACCGTACGCATTCTTCACAGTCTTGCCATGAAAATGCCCAATCACCCACGCAAGCAGATACGTGCTCATCCGCGGCGTTGGCTCCCCGAGCTTAGTGTTCGTCAGAATCAAATCGTCCGCACCTTCTGGCAAATTAATATTCAGTTCAAACACAGCCTTTGCTTCTGGCTCATCAATACACGGGAACGCCTCGCGCGCATAATGGCTTTCAAATTGAGTCGCCACAATTATTTCTTTTTTACCGTTATAATCATAAGTGGACAAATACGCACCTTGCATATTTTCATTCAGAGTACCACTATATTCAATCTCAATTTCATGCTCGCCTGCATTTGCAAAAACTTCCAAAACATCATCCGCATATTTATACTTTGCGCTAACACCATCCACTTTTACGCTCGTAATTTCAAAATCCACCGCGTGAAATTTTGCAGTGCCCCCCTTCACTTTACCACTTACGACAACCTCCCCCCCAATCGTCTTTTTATATTTATCAATATCAAGATTTAAGACATATTTTGTTGGTTCAAAGTATTTAATCAATCTTTCCATAATGGTCTCCTTAGATTAACATGACGGGTGGCGGAGCTGGGGGGTGCCCCACGGAGCGCGGCCGCGACGTGGGGGAAGCTGCGACGACAGGACCCGTCAGGATTAATGTAATTTAGCAGTGGTTGGAAGCTTTGCACCTTTTAATAGTGGCTCTAGCTCGGCTTCTTCAAGTGTCTCATTTTTAAGCAAAGCTGCAGCAAGCTCGTCCAAAACTTTGCGATTTGCTTTCAAGACTTCTTCTGCACGTTTAGCTGCCTCATCAGAAAGAATCTTAATTTCAGCATCAATCTGCTCAGCAGTTTTTTCAGAATATGGTTTACCTGTGCTAATTGTATAATACCCAGTATCCTCACTTGGAAATACCATATTACGCATGTTCTTACCCATGCCTTCTTCCATAATCATAGACTTAGAAAGCTCAGCCACATGTTTTAGGTCCGAGGATGCACCAGTTGTCACCGCATCAGCACCAAACACGATTTTTTCGGCAATACGGCCACCCATCGCACGCGCAAGAATGTCTTTTAGTTCATAAATATTCTTGTAGCTTCTATCTTCTGGTGGAAGGAACCAAGTCACACCGCCAGTAGAACCACGTGGAATAATCGTAACTTTGTGCACTGGGTCAGAATCCGGAAGCACGTGCCCCACAATCGCGTGGCCAGCTTCGTGATAAGCCGTAATTTGGCGTTCTTTGTCATTCATTACTTTAGACTTTCTTTCTGGACCAATCGCTACACGCTCAAACGCTTCGGTTAAATCTTTGTTAGAAATCGCTTTGTGGCCTTCACGCGCAGCCGTAATTGCCGCTTCGTTTGCAATGTTTGCAAGATCCGCACCAGACGAGCCAGCAGTCTTCTTCGCTAAAGCTTCAAGGTCTACGTTTTCTTCAACTGGTTTACCTTTAAAATGAACTTTCAATATTTCCAAACGATCTTTTCTTTCTGGCAAAGTCACATTTACGTGACGATCAAAACGGCCTGGGCGAAGAAGTGCCTTATCAAGCATATCTACACGGTTGGTTGCGGCCATCACAATCACGCCAGAATCATTATCAAAACCATCCATCTCTACGAGGATTTGGTTCAAAGTCTGCTCGTCTTCACGACCCGCACCACCACGCGCATCACGTTTGTGTGCAACTGCATCAATCTCATCAATGAAGATAATTGATGGAGCATTCTTCTTTGCCTTTGAGAACAAATCACGAACACGGCTTGCACCTACACCCACAAACATTTCCGCAAATTCTGAACCAGAAATCGAGAAGAACGGAACATCGGCTTCACCTGCCACTGCACGTGCCATCAAAGTTTTACCAGTACCCGGATCACCCGCAAGAAGCACGCCACGTGGAATCTTAGCACCAAGCTTTTCATACTTTTTTGGACTCTTCAAGAAATCCACTACTTCTTCAAGGTCTTGCTTGGCAGATTCGTTCCCCGCCACGTCCTTAAACAAAACTTTCTTTTTATCTGGGCCGTAGAGTCTAGCACGAGATTTGCCAAAACTCATAGACTGGCTATTTGCCGCATTAGCTTGCTTCATCATCCAGGAGAAGAAAATGAGAATTGCTACAATTGGCAAAACAGTCAACGTTACATCGAGCACAATTCCCCAAACATTTGTATCCTCTTTGTATTCAATCGTCGGATACTTTGCCTCACATTCTCCAAGCTCAATCCCTTCCAAATCTTCACAGTGATTCACAAGACCCTGATCATACAAAGTCCCCGAACCATCTTTTCTAGAAGTCTCAGTTGGTTGAGATTCACCTTTCAAAGTGATTTCAAGATTATTTCCAGTGACAGTGATTTTAGAAATGTTGCCATTTTCATCATTAGCCCGACGCACCACATCCGAAATTGGTACTTCAGTTTTTTGTTTTCCGTTATTGCTAAAATTCATTACAATCATTGCACCAAAACAAACCATGATTGCAAAAAATAGTACACTCCTAATTGTGTTTGATGCCGAATTATTGTTTCCAGGGCGCCCAACAGGCTTTTTTGACGTATTATCTGCCACTTTTATTTCTCCTTATCTTTTAATTTTACCATATTTTCCTTAAAGTATGCTATAATATAAGTACCGTCTGGGTGTAGCACAGTTGGTAGCGCGCGACTTTTGGGAAGTCGAGGTCGCAGGTTCAAGTCCTGTCACCCAGACCACAAATAAAAAAGGCCTGTAGGCCTATTTTTATTTGTGGATTGTGAAATGGGCATGAACCGTAGGTTCATCCGTAGTAGGAGACGAAAGAAAAGAAAGCTTGCTTTCTTTTCTGAGGCGACGCCCTACGGTCTAGCTTTGGCATAGCCAAAGCTAGAGCCTTGTCCTCAAATTGTGCTATAATAGCCCTATCTGGGTGTGGCGCAGTTGGTAGCGCGCAGCGTTCGGGACGCTGAGGTCGCCTGTTCAAGTCAGGTCACCCAGACCATTTTTTATGCATCTACACAGTGCGTCCCGCACTTCGCGAACGGGACGCTGAGGTCGCCTGTTCAAGTCAGGTCACCCAGACCACAAGAGATAGAATTGACAATTTCGTAATTTCGTGCTATAATATATACTATATAGCACTTTTTTGTTTCGTGTTTTATACAGTTTGGAGGTGATTTTATGCACGGAATAGTTACAAGATATGCCTATATCCCAGCCGGAACTTCTTCTGGCTATGGCAAGCCTACAGGCAAAACCATGGCAGGAGGAAACGGCCGCTGGGTTGCAACGACACCCGTCAGGGTGTTAGTGGAAGTAAAAGATGATAACGGCAGACTCCATACAGTCGACATCATCTCCGCTCTCCGAAAAAAATGCCGGTTAATGAGCGGCACAAAAAAGAATGTAACCAAAACCATGGCACTCGACACTTGTGAGCGCTTAATAAAAATTGGTGACGTCGAAATATCCGAGGACGGAAAAGAAATAACAAACCTTTTCGACCTCATCTAAAAAACCGCCCACAATGTGGGCGGTTTTCTCATACTTCTATAAACCCAATTTCTCGTCACTCAAAGCTTCCGCATCGAATGGTTTTTCATACGCATCTACCGCTTTTATCTCTAATTCAAGCTTTTCCAAATACTCTCTCAAAATTTCATCAGTAATTTCCCCATGGTCAGCAAATTTATAACCATCGTCCACTATAGATTCATCTTGCTCTATCTCTTCTTCATCAGGCAAAAATCCAGGTCTTGATCTATCCAAATAAATATCACCTGTGTTATGATAAATCGCAAGCGAAACTCCAGTAGTGCCTACAGCGATAATCGTAGACAATATACCCAATATTAATAGGTTCTTTGCGCCAGAACTCATTTTATTTTCCCCATAATTTTAGTCACCATTTCGACCTGTTTTTTCATCAAGTTTCTAAGTCTCACGATGTCTTGCGCCACAGTTTGTCGCTCTGTACGCGTTTGCACAAGTTTGTCATAAAAACCACTAGAGTCTTCTTCACAATTCATCGCCACCAAACTCTCCAAAGATTTTTGATAAGAAATATAGTCATCCACAAAACTCTGTCTTACATCTTTAAACTGATTCTGATTATCAATCAAAGATTGTTCAGAAAGGCTATTTTCTACCAAACGCATATTAAGCGGCACGATGTATTTAGTCAAAATTATTTCATAATAACGCCCAAGATAAACACGGGCACGAGAATCAGCATGTTGCAAATCCACCAAGCTAGTCTTTATTTCTGTACATTTATCTGCACTTATCTTTTTTTCATTCGCAGCAAATGCCGACACGCTTACAACGCTAAGCGCCAAAATCGAAATCACTGCAAATATTTTCTTCATATGTTTTATTATAACACTAATCGCGCTTGAGCATCACAGTAAATGCTTCGGATGGGATATCGATTTTACCAAATCGTTTCATACGGGCCTTGCCACGCTTTTGTTTCTCAAGCAACTTTGCCTTGCGGTCACGGTCACCCGTATGGATTTTTACCGTTACATCCTTACGATACGCGCCAATTGTTTCACGCGCAATAATTCTAGCACCAATTGCCGCCTGCAGAGCCACTTCATAGTTTTGGCGCGGAATCACTTCCTTTAGTTTTTTCGTTACTTCACGGCCAATTGCGTCCGCTTCGCTGCGGTGTGCCATCACAGAGAGTGCATCCATTTTGTGTCCAGCCACGAGGAAATCTACTCTCACCAAATCTTCCGCCCGGTAGCCGTTAAGTTCATAATTAAACGAGGCGTAGCCCGAAGTTGCAGACTTGAGCTGGTCATAAAAATCCGTCAGCAGGTTTGCCATCGGTGCTTCAAAATCAATCACCGCACGCTCTTCAATATAGCTAAGATTCGTCTGGTGTCCGCGTTTTTCATTTATCAAATTCAACACGTTTCCAATCATCGGCTTTGGCAAAATGATTTCACCTTTTACCCACGGCTCGCGAATCTCACGAATCTCAGACGCATCCGGCAAATCCGCCGCGGACTTAATTTCAATCACCTCACCATTATTCATTACAACTTCATAATTTGTCGAAGGGTTAGTAACAATAAGGTCTAGATTAAATTCGCGCTCAAGTCTCTCGCGAATAATATCCATATGAAGAAGTCCGAGAAATCCAATACGAAGTCCAAATCCCAAAACCGGCGAGTTCTCCGGCTCATAGCGCAATGCTGAATCAGACAACGCCAATTTCTCAATCGCCTCTTTTAGATCCTTGTATTGATCATTAGAAACCGGAAAAAACCCAGCATACACGAACGGCAACACATCCTTATATCCTGGAAGAGCCGTCGTAGCTGGAGCTTTTGCAATCGTTACCGTATCACCCACTTTTGCTTCACGCGTAGTCTTGAGATTCGTCACAATATAGCCAATTTCACCCTCAGACAATTTCTCGCGCGGAGTCATCTTTGGTGTGAGCACTCCAACTTCCAGTGCCAAACCTTTTGTTCCTGCAGCCATCATCAAAATCTCGGCGTTTTTATTAATTTCGCCCTCAAAAATCCGCACGTACAAAACTACGCCACGGTAGTCGTCAAAATAAGAATCAAAGATAAGCGCCCTTGTAGACATAAAAATATTATAACACAAAAAGGGGCCCAGCACAAAAGCTGAGCCCACATGTCACTGCAAATCAAAGATTTCTATTTCGCAATTCTTCAACAGTTTCACTCCATATGTAGAATCCGACTCAGGACGTCCATTTACCACAGTATAAACCGCAATGCCAAAAAGGCCATGAGAAAAAACTAAAATATTGCCCACAGGATATTTCATTTTTATTTCCTCAATGAAACTTCTTGCCCTATCTTCCAAATCGTCCAAAGTTTCTACGCCAAGCGTTTCTGCCAAACTAGATTCATAGTCGCAAAGCTCTACCCATTGCTCATGAGTAATACTTTTACCAAACATACCATCGAATCTACGCTCGATCAATCTTTGATCATATATTACTTTACGGCCCTTCATACCCGCCGATTCCAAAGCAATCTCGCAAGTAGCGCGTGCACGCTCATACGGCGAGCAATAAATCGCCGTAAAGCCCACGTTCATTGCTTTTAGTTCTTTGCCCACACCCATTGCTTGGCCTTTGCCAAACATCGTGAGCTCAGCCTCAGCATCATCATAAAAGATGTCGCAAAGATTCGCCTCGCTCTGTCCATGGCGCACGAAAAACAACTTAAGTGACATAAGCCCACCCCCTCTCTAATATACTTTCTCCACACCAGAACTGTATATATTATACCACTATTTACGAGGAGCGGGGCCTTTCTCTATGATTTCATCAAGGACTTTTTCTACATTTAGCCCAGTTTTTGCTGAAACACCAATAATGTCTTCGCGCTTACAACCGAGTAAATTAATAATTTGTGCCGCCACAGCTTCAGTATCTGCCGCCGGCAAGTCAACTTTGTTTATCACTGGTATGATTGTTAAATCCTGCTCGATAGCTAAGTAAACGTTGGCAAGCGTCTGTGCTTGAATACCTTGAGTAGCATCCACTACCAAAACAGCCGACTCTACCGCCTGCAGACTCCTAGAAACCTCATACGAAAAATCCACGTGCCCCGGGGTATCAATCAAGTTTAGAGTGTACCCTTTCCATTGCATCGTCACTGGCGCAAGTTTGATAGTGATCCCCTTTTCACGCTCAAGCTCCATTGAATCGAGGAGTTGAGATTTCATCTCGCGCTTCTCAACAGTACCAGTTAGTTCCATCATGCGATCCGCAAGTGTGGACTTGCCATGATCTATATGCGCAATAATACAAAAATTTCTAATTTTATCCATATTTATATTATGCCACAAAACCAACTATTTATCAAATACAAAATGTTCTTTTTTGCGCTGACTCTTATACACTACAATCCCTAAACCACCAAGAATTGCAAACGTTATCAAAGCAATGATCGGTACAGCACCATCAAAATCACTACCTTCATATTTACCGGTGTCAGGTACTTTAATGTCGTCTTCATCATCGGATGGATCATCCGGTATATCTGGATCAACTGGTTCCGGTTCTGGTTCAGGCGCATCCACAATCGTAAATGTAGTCTGCGCGGTTATATCATTCTGATAATTCGCTACCAATGTATGCTCGCCAACGGTCAACCCATCCGCATATTCATAGTTAATAGAAATAACTGTACTACCAGCAATCGCAGTATAATTATCAGTGTTCACAATTGCATCATCAACCAAAAGTGATACAAACTTTTCTACCGGATAGTCAATCCTCAAAATCAAGTTTCTGCCACTTTCTTTTTGGTGATTCTGGTCTTGTATCCAATTAATCTCACCAGTTCCACCTGGCTCTGGTCCTGGTGGGGTAACATTTTCTTGCCATACGGCATAGAAAGTCTTGTTACTAGATACAGATACAATTTCACCTGGATAGTTAGTTGCTTCAGTAGCAGATTCGTCTTCATTCCAACCAAGGAAAGAATAGTCATCTTTAGTTAAGACAATATTAGGTATAGTTATATTACAACTGCCACTTGTTGTATTTGGATAACATGTTTGTGCATCTATACTTTCATTACCGCCTTTTGTATTAAATGAAACTGTGTAGATTGGAGCCCAAATTGCATATATAGTTTTGTCTGCAGTGAGGGTTATTGTATCGTTATAATGCATAGATGCAGAAGTATCATTTGGATTATTTCCCCAACCTAAGAAGTAGTAATTACTGCGAGTCGGAG
>JAZNDC010000027.1:0-21171 GCA_045587885.1 Candidatus Nanosyncoccus sp.
CAAATGGAAACACAAAAACAAGAAAGAGTGCAAACATAACAATCACTAGTATTGCGATCATAGATATATTTTAACACAAATCAGCTACGATATGCAATTTTACATGACCGTTTTTATCTATATTCTCGTAAGCAGTAAGAAATTTCGGCAACTTTTTAATAAAAACATCTTTGCCGGTTTTGTAATAAGATTTGTAAAGGATTTCGACGGCCGTACCGAGGATGTTTAGCGCCTTTTGTTTTACGCCGTCCTTAGTTTTGGTAATTTCTTCCGCAAGCGCAGGCAAATCTGCAGGCTTTGCCACCACAAGACGTTTTGCGATATCCATCGTTTTGCTATCTGCATCAATTGGCCCATCTACCGGCACATTCTTCTTAAGAAAATAAATCGACGAACGGCTCAGAATAGTAGGAATAATCTTGGAAGCATTAGATGTAACCAAAACAAAATGAACATTTTCTCCTGGCTCCTCAAGGTTTTTAAGGAGTGCATTTGCCGAATCAAGGCCAAGTGTGTCCGCAGGTCGAATCAAAACAAAAGTGTCGCTAGTCTGGCGAATATTCAACCGCAAAATCAAATCTTTTACATCGTCAATGCTAATCACAGTCTTTGTAGTCGGCTCAAGAATAATTGCATTTTTTATCTCAACAGACTCATTATTTGGCACAACAAAAACCGCACAGCCAGTGCGGGAAGCAATATTCTGAATCTCTTTTACATCATTAAAGAACATCCGAAAACTCCTTTGGGAGCGGAGATTCAAAAACTTTCCTCACGCCACCAGGAAGAGTTACTTCAAGGGAGCCAGCATGAAGAAATAATCTATCGGCTTTTTCATCGCCATAAACTGGATCGCCCAAAATAGGATGACCAAGGTATTTCATATGCACACGAAGCTGATGTGTACGGCCAGTAGTAGGCTTTAGCTCCACAAGCGAGTATTTATCGTTGGATTTCAATACTTTATAAAATGTTTCCGAAGCCTTGCCACCAGCATCCACACGAAAAGTAGTTGGGCGTTTGAGGTCACGCTTAAGTGGTAAGTCAATCCTAGCTTCATCTAGTTTTGGCCTACCTTGCACGATAGCATAATAAGTTTTGTGCACTTTGCGATCCTGGAATTGCTTCTTGAGGAATTTTTGCACTTCTTCAGACTTCGCCAAAATCATCACACCGCTAGTATCGCGGTCCAACCTATGGGCTACAAATCCAAAATCAGCCAAAGTTCTTTCTGGGCAATACTCACCCTTCGCCTCACTGAGGAGTCCCTCTGGCTTGTTTACTACAATCACATTCTCATCTTCATAAATCACATCGGGCTTGACGTCGGCATTTTTTAAATCTTCTGGCACCTTTAAATCAATCTTCACGCCTTCTTCAAATTTAGCATTTGGCTTAGTAACAAGCTCGCCATCCACCGTCACAAATCCACTCTCAATAAACTTCTGCAAAGTGGAGCGATTGTAACTTTTATAAATCTTCACCATCATATGGTCTAGACGGATTTTTTCAGGTTTTTCATTTTCCTCCGGCAAAATAGTGTCGCCGTTTATCACGCGCGACATCTCTGGTTTACTAAACTTTTTGCCGGTAATAATCATATCTTCTCATAATACCATACTTATGCTTAAAAGTCAAATCTACCTCAATCGGAAAGCCTTTTGTACCTCATATAATTTCTTATTTGCAATATCGTTTGCATATGCTTCACCTTTTTCTAGAAGCGCGTAAATTTCGTCATCAGAAATCGCAGCCAATCTGGCTTGGAAATCGGCCAAGAGTTGAGAAACACTTGAGCCAACCTTCTTCTTTAGGTCACCATAATGTGTTTCCCCAGCCCAAGTCGAAATCACGTCCTGGAGTGGCACATTAGTAGCACACGATTCAATCTGAAGAAGATTCGAAATACCTGGCTGATTAAACATATCAAATTTAATCTTCCCTACCGAGTCGGTAGTAGCCGACATAATCTTCTTTGCAGCCGCCTCAGGCGCATCATCCATCATGATCTTCGAATTCTCGGCCTTGGTAGACTTGCTCATTTTCTTTTCTGGATTTAGAAGATCACGAATCCTAAGACCATTGTCAAGATTCATAAATTTAACCTGCTCTGCTGTTGATACAGGAATAGTAAAAATGTCACCAAATTTATGATTGAAACGAAGTGCGATATTGCGAGTAAGCTCGATATGCTGGAATTGGTCTTCCCCAATAGGTACATATTCTGCATCATATAGCAAAATATCAGCCGCCATCAAAATTGGATAGTTAAAAATGCCGACATTACAAGACTCACTGCCCTGCGATTTTTCTTTATATTGAATCATACGTGACGTCTCACCCATAGTCGCAACACAATCTAAAATCCAGCAGAGCTCAGAATGTGCTGACACATGGCTCTGGCGATAAATATGAATATTCTCGTTGATAATAAGACCAGAAGCTAGATAGTACTTAAGTCCACGAATAATATTCTTTTGCAAATCCCCATCAATATCAGAAATAATAGAATGGAGATCTGGCACAAAAATATTGATTTGATAATCTTTTGAATATTGATTAGCTAGATGCACCATTGGAAGAAGTGCGCCAAAATAATTTCCAAGCGTTAGCTCAGAATTTGCTCTGATACCAGTAAGAATCGTTTTCATATATAATATTATAGCATAAAAAAGTGCCTAGGCATAAGCCCAGGCACAAAGAAGAAACAATAGCTGCTTTACGTTTCCGCTTTTAAGGTGATCACGCCTTCGCGGTGTTTGCAGTTATAGTATGCCACAAACTCAATCGAGCGGCCAAAATAAGTGCAAAACCCGGAGATATTAAAACTCTCTCCGGACCCATCTTCATGGGCAATCTCAACAATTTTGAAGTCTTCAAGTCTTAAATACGATCCTTTACTGATCTCGACTTTAAACTCCAAGTTGATCTTGGAATTCTTATCATACGCATACTTAAATGCGTCAATAATAACATGTTTACAGGGTCCATTAACGATCGAATATGTGTTCATACGAACACCTCCTTTTTAAATGTACAACCCAGTGCATACGCAAAGGGCACCAACATAACTCCCTATTGAGTTAATACCCTCATTATACCACACTTTAGTATTTTTGTCAATATTTCCTAAAACAAAAATGATTTTGTCGCTACGCGACAGACCAGCGGGCGTCACCTCAAAAATCCAAAGCAAGCTTTGGATTTTTATTCGGTTTCTACGCTGGTGGAGCATAGGAGATTCGCTCCGAAGGACCGCAGTCTCGCTTTTTGATTTTTGTACAACAAAAATGGTGGAGCATAGGAGATTCGAACTCCTCACCTCTTCCATGCCATGGAAGCGCTCTACCAAATGAGCTAATGCCCCAGCACTCTAATTATATCACTTAACGGTTAAAGAATCCAGACTCGTTTTGTTATTTAACACATTAAGGTCTATATATTTTTCACCCGAATAACCGCTAAGCTCACCCTTATCATCATACTGCCAAATCGTCCATTCCTCACCAAAATCCATAAATGCCGGGAAATAATAATTTGTTACCCACTTCGGATAATCTGAAAAATCATCCGCAAGATATTTATCATAATAATCTTTGCGCGCATAAATAATCGGCTTTACCTGATATTTTTCTTCGAGCACAGCCACAAATGCCTTCAGGCCCCGCACCACCGTATCTTTTTCGGGCGGGTTTTGAACCTCTTCAAGCGAAAGTTCCATATCGATCGCCGGGATAAGGCGCCCCTTCAAATCACCCACGGTCTTAATATAGTTCTCTGCTTGTGTCGTACCAGACTGATAGTAGGAAAAATAATGATACGCTCCAGACGGAATCCCCGCCCCTTCAACAGCTTTCCACTTCTCAGAAAAGCTTTCATCAATATGTGAGCTCCCTTCAGTCGCCTTCACATACACAAAATCAATATGCTGCTCTTTTAGCTTAGCAAAATCCACATCCTTTTGATAGGAAGACACATCTACACCCTTAATATAATTCCCTACAAACCAATTATTGATTTTGATATCACGATTTTTTACCGCAAGAACAATCCAAAGGCTAATCCCACAAAGAGCCACAATAATCACAATCCTCGTGATAATTTTCTTCATTAATTAATTATAGCACAAACGCTTTGTCCCAAGGTTGCAAATGAGACGTCCCATACTCATATTCAAAATGCTCAAATCGCTTACGCACCCATTCAATCAAGTAATCGGTTTCTTCCTCGAGATTTGAACGATTCCATATTTCGCTATCATATAGCGCCGCACCATGAATAAACTCCCTCTGAGAATTAATATATTTTATGGTCTCTTCGCACTTTCCAGACATTGTTTTCTTGAAAATCTCATCCACGGCTTGTTTAAACTCAGGCATATCAATCAGATAATAAAATAGTTTTGAAGTCTTTTTATCTTCCGGCACCATGATTTTCTCACCAGTTTTTTCATCGCGATATTCTCCACCAAACACATCGAGCTTGCGCCTCAAGTCGTAGTCAGGAGAATAAAAATCCAAATTCACACCCCAAGTCCAGAGACGATTCCCGAAAGCAAAATCAAAATCCCATCCCGGGCCAGCATGTAATTTATCCTCCAGCCCATCCATATAAAAGAAGGCGCTGGTCGTATAGGCATCTGGGTTAACCGCAAATTCAGACAAAAGGAAGTATTTTGCGAAAGAATCAACATCAATTATTTTCTCGACTTCATCAAAGTCTTTCCGTGCGGCATATTTCATCAAACCATTAAATCTGTTCACAAATTCTTCCATCGCCTCCTCAGATTTATCCTTATTCACCGAATCTCGAATCGCCAAACATTCATCAGTTTTAGTTCGATAACACACCTCACCCTCAGCATGCAAATTTTCCATCTCAACAAGTATGCCATAATCATCAGACAAATTTACAGAGTTTTTTGATATTTCCACTTTTGGAGTCATATAATAAAGACCCAAATCTTGTCCATCAATAGAAAGCTCAGTAAAACGTCCATCAAGCGCGTATTCCTCACCAATCATCCTTTCGATATAGAAAGCAAGGTCGTTCCTAAGCAAAGAATTGTCGTACAAATCAGCAAGCAAAACCCACTTGCGTGAAGCTTGCATACCAAAAATGAAAGTACGATTTTTTAATCGTAATTGATAAGATTTTTTATCTAGATTCAGAGTAGAATTACCATGCCTACGTATGCTAACATTGTCAATTTCTTTTATCCCAAAATCATCAGACAAAACCATCCTATTGCCATCAAATACTTCCTGCTTACCGCTAGCATGAATTGCTTCAAGAGTAGTATTCCCGAGATAAAGTTGAATAGAAGGAACCGTCGATTTTACATTATTATTATTAAGTTTTTGCGATAAAAGAGGTAGCCCGAAAATGACAAACAAAAACAAGAGAATCGCCAAAATATTAAGGCATTTCTGCTTATTCATACTACTATTCTAGCACAAACTATATAGCATCAGCAAAGAGCACAAGACGATGTGAAGCATCACCATTACCGTAAGAAGTACCACTACAAGTCATAATTGCAAGACCATGGCGAGTTCCGTTTGGATCGTAACCATTAGCCACACGACTCATTTTATAATTGATTCCATCGATACCAAGAGTAGTAGCACTGGTTTTTGCGTATTCTGCTTTATTAGAAACGCGATAATTGGTGGTTACCCCATTAAAAGTAAGAGAAAAAGTTTGACCTACACCCACAGAAGACAAGAAGCCAAATACACTAGGAGAGTTGTGGCCATACAAAAATCTGTTATTGTAGAATTTTACAACGCCGCCAGCATCCACTGCGGTACTATCAGTATATTCAACTGTAAGTACACGACCAGCAATACTCAACTGATTTGCAGGAGCTTGATATACAGGGGCGACAGTTACAGGTGCAGAGGTTACCGGTGCTGAAGCAGTAGGAGTAGAATTAGTATTAGTCTGACCAGTATCCTGATTATCTTCAACAGTTTCAAGTTTTACTTCTTCTTGAATAATAGTTTGAACGATTTTTGTTTCATCGAGCCCCGCTAATTCAACTTGGTCGGAAGCCAACAAAAAGTCAGGTGAGCCTACAATAGATACGAAGCTAGAGAGTATTAAAATAAGAGTTTTCTTAAGCATTTCCCAAATAACTCCTTATGCTTTAATTATAGCACATTTTGCCAAAAAAGTCAATCGGTGCTATACTCTACTAATTGAGGGGAGTATCTTAAGAAAGGGGTGATTTTTGTGAATAAAGATAGTAAGGCAGAATTTGACAAATTAAAAGAATATCGCAGAATAATGGTCGAGGAACTGAAAATTATAAATAGATACCCGTCGTATATCCCAGAGAGAAAAGATCTCGGCATCATCAAAGCAGACGAAATCGAGTCCGCCACTTGGCGACTGTCTGAAATCGCTGAAGCCTCATTTATCCCGCGTTCTTACGTTGCATGCTACGGCATTAGTGACGCAAAATTTGCCAACGAATCAGATGGCGCGCACACTAATCTAGTATTAGCATTAATAAATGAAGCCCTGGATTATTATTACGGCTCAGACTTCGGTGAGCCGGGCAGCAAATGGCCTCGTACCATCGATGGCTACACCAGACGCGAAATCGTTGAAGCGGCTCGTTTGCACGATTTACCCGAGAACATCTACGGCGATATCCCTGATAATGGCGAGCGCGACAATGTCGGCAAAGATCGTGAAGAGGCAGATTACTTCTATAAATACACCAGAAGTTATGCTAAATACAAGACGAAATTTGCAGACAACGTCATGAGTCTTCTCTTACAGATGAGAAACCCGCATTCACCCACTGGCAGATTGCTCTACATGGCAGACAAAACCGCAGCGCTGATTATTACACTGCAGTACGATATTAACAATGTTCCGCCTCTGATGAGCATCGACAATCCCAAGGCTACCTGCAGAGACCGAAACGAGATGCAGCTTTGTGATTATAAAGAAGGCGACAAATGTCGTGCCAGCGAAATGTGGGCAATAGATTTCTTCAAAATGCGCGAAATCTGTAATCAGGACGAATTTGGCTTCTTCACAGCGATTTTAGTAATGAGAACTCTGGAAGTAAACGGAAAATGGTACTCATGGCGCGAAAAAGACTACGAAAAACCCCCTCATAAACCCTTCCCCCCGACGAAATTTGCCGGGGGAATTTTTTGTATGTTATAATTAAGAAAATGGAGGTAAAATGAGCAAATTCGACGACCAATACATAAACCTTTGTCGGCGCATCTTAGAGCACGGTGAAAAAATCACCAATTACAAAAAGACAGATAACCGCAGCAAAAAAGTTGCGTCCGCTATTCCAGATCATACCGCCCAGGGGTCATCCGAAGCCCGCACGATTCGTTTACCTCATCAAGTCTTGCAGTTCGATTTGACCGAAGAATTCCCTATTCTCGTCTCCAAAAAAGTCGCCTTTAAAACCGCCGTTCTTGAGATTCTCTGGATTTACCAACAAGCCTCAAATGACGTCCGCTGGTTGCAAGAAAGAAACGTCAAAATCTGGAACGAATGGGAAATCTCCGAATCTGGCGAATACCAGGGGCGAAATATTAATAAAATCTTCGCCGAAAAACACCCAGACGAGCCAAAAACCAATTTTGCTCACACTATTGGCACCGCTTATGGTTGGATTGTAAACCGATACGACCTTATTCGCAATTTAATCGAAACTCTGAAGTCTAACCCTGGCAACCGCCGCATGGTTTTATCTCTCTGGCAAAACGAATGGTTAGAGACCGCCGCGCTTCCCTCCTGTGTTTGGAATTCCCAGTGGAACCTCATCGAAGGCAAACTCAACGTCCTTGTAACTTCCCGCTCCTCTGATGTACCTCTAGGCCTACCTTTTAACGTCGTACAGTACGCCGTTCTCTGCCATCTTATCGCACATTCCGTAGGCGTAAAACCAGGTCAACTCACATTTATCACCAACGATGCCCACATCTACGAGAACCAAGTTGACGGCATCAAAGAACAGATAACGCGTTACGACGATGCGGTCAAAAATGGCACCCTTCCAAAAGCGCCAACCCTCTGGCTAAACCCAGATATCAAAGATTTCTACGATTTTGACAGCTCCCGCGAACTCAAAGATATTAAGCTAGAAAATTACGAAAATCTCGGCACCATCAATATGCCAGTTACGGAGTAAAATGATCAGCATAATTGCAGCAATCGGCAAAAACAACGAGCTTGGGATTAACGGCGACTTAGTTTTTCATATCAAAGAAGATATGAGGTATTTCCGCGATATTACCTCGGGCCACACCGTAGCGATGGGCCGCAAAACCTGGGAATCCCTCCCTGGTAAGCTAAAAGATCGCACTAATATCGTTTTTTCCAGCCACATCATTGAGGGCGCCGACGAATCCATCTCTGACATAGAGGATTTTGCCAAAAAACACCAAAACACCGACGAAGAAATCTTCATCATCGGTGGTGGCAGTATTTACAAAGCCTTTCTCCCATACGCCAAGCATCTATATCTTACAGAGGTAGACGCTTCCGCCAACGCCGACGTCTTTTTCCCAGAATTCGACAAATCAAAATATGATAAAGAGGTAATAAAGAAAGGTTCCGAAAATGGCATAGAATACGCCTTCGCAAAATATACTATTAAATAAGGAGAAAACATGAAAGATATTATATTTGACCTAATCGACAGTGAAAAAAAGCGTCAAAGCGAAGGCCTTGAGCTTATCCCAAGTGAAAACTGTGTCTCTGCCGAAGTATTAAAAGCGATGGGCTCTATTCTTACCAACAAATACTCTGAGGGCTACCCGCATTTTGATGGGATTCCAGGTTGGGATGAGAAAAAAATTGCCAAAGAAGTTTTGCCAAACTACCGCTATTACGGAGGTCAAACCAACATTGACCGTATTGAACGTATCGCCATTGACCGCGCCTGCCGTCTTTTCCATGCCGACCATGCCAATGTTCAGCCACACTCTGGCGCGCAGGCCAATAATGCCGTCTACTACGCATGGCTAGAGCCAGGCGACACTGTACTCGGTATGTCTCTCCCTGCTGGCGGCCACCTTACTCACGGTGCCCCTGTTACTTTATCCGCTCACATCTATAATTTCGTAGGCTATGGCGTTACCGAAGATGGCGATATCGATTACGATGATTTTGAGAAAAAAGCTCTCGAATCCGATCCAAAAATCATGCTCGTAGGCTATTCTGCCTTCATGAAAATCCCAGATTTTGACCGTGTTGCCAAAATCCGAAGAGCTGCCGAGAAAAAGTTCGGCCACGAAATCCTCCTTATGGCGGATATGGCGCACGTCGCTGGCCTCATCGCAGGTGGCGTACATCCAAATCCTCTAGACCACGGTTTTGATGTCATGACTACCACCACCCACAAAACCCTTCGTGGCCCACGAGGTGGCGTTATCTTATCTAAAGGAAATGTGGCTTCCCCACTTAAAAAACCAGAGAAAAAGCTCGAAAACATCCCTATCCTTATTGACCGCGCCGTTTTCCCTGGCACCCAGGGTGGCCCACTAGAGCACGTAATTGCAGCCAAGGCAGTTGCTTTCGGCGAAGATTTAAAGCCAGAATTTAAGGAATACGCCAAAAATGTCGTCGAAAATGCCAAAACCCTAGCCGAAGAACTTAAAAAATATGGATTTGTACTTATGGGCGGCGGCACCGAAAATCACTTAATCCTAGCAAACATGGTCGCAAGCTTTGGTTTTGATGGCAAAATCTACGAACGCGCTCTCGATATGGTTGGATTAACCCTAAATGCAAATGCCATCGCATCAGACAAAGGCGGTGCCTTCCGTCCATCTGGCGTACGTCTTGGTACCCCAGCTATCACTACTCGTGGCCTCGGCAAAGCCGAAATGAAAATTCTCGCCAAATGGATGAAAGACGTAGCAGATATCTGCAAAAAGGCAGAAACGGAAGACAATCTCGAAAAATACAAAAAAGAGCTAGACAAAATCAAAGACGAAGTAAAAGCACTTGCACTCAAGTTCCCTGTCCCAGCAATCTAGAAATTAAACAAAAATAACCTCTTTTACAGGGGTATTTTTTACATAAAAATTGACAGTTTTAGAATTTTATATTACAATGTAGTTATTGGATTTATTCTAAAAGCTACGAACTTTAGACACCTTTACTACGTAGCGTGGAATATTGAAGCCAAAGGCATCCAATGTCGGGTAAGCACCATGTCCAAATCGCAAGATCAAAGACCAATGGTGTAACATTACTACGGGCAGTTACGATGTAACTGCCCTTTTTCATACCAAAAAATATCGAATCAATCGCTACACGACAGACAAAAAACGTCACCTCAAAAAATCTAGAGCAAGCCCTAGATTCAATTTGGTCTCTACAATGGTGGAGTAGATGGGATTTAAACCCACGACCTCCGCAATGCGAATGCGGCGCTCTATCAGCTGAGCTACTACCCCAATACATTTATTATACCACAGATATGTTATAATAAACATATGCCTGGTTTGTCGATTCACTTGTCTGTAGCTAGAGTGGTTAGGCTAACTTAATCTTACTGAATATCTAAATAATCTCTAAATCAGCAGTCACCATCAAATGATCAGAAACAGGTTCGTCGTGTAATTGATAATTGCTACCTTTTACTCTGCTATTCAGCAAAATATGATCGCAATCGACTATAGCCTCAAAACGTAAATTCCGAAGCGTAGTTTTTACATTATTTTGAGCAGTTAAATCCGTCATAAAATCAAGCTCACGCATTGCCGGAGCGGCATAAGTTAGATTAAGATCCCCACACATCACCACTGGACGTTCTTCATCTCTAAACATATCAGCAACTTTTCTCATGCATTCCACAGAGGTTTCATTCCCCATTGGGTCTTTTTGCCAATAGCCATGATAATTCACCACAACTAGTCCGTTTTCTAACACAACCTTCTGTGCATAATATCCATGTTCGCCTGCAGGCTCAATAATATCATCTAGACAAGTACGCACACTATACTCGTTATAGATTAATTTCTTCTCTTCCTCAACAATAGGAATCCTACTTAAAATTGCAATCCCGTTTTTGATTACAAATTCCCCACTAAACATCTCTAGTCCCCAATTGGCCGCAACGGAAGAGTAATCATAGCCACAAATTTCTTCAATCTTATTAACGGTGTCAGAATTCCGCCTCACATAATTATCAGCACGAGGATTGTCACACCAAACCGCCTCTTGCATGCAAATAATATCAGGATCTTCTTTTTTAATATAGTTCGTGAGCCCATCCTTTATCCGCCCACACCAAGCATTAATTTGTAATATCTTCATATGAATATTATAACAAAAATAAGCCCCGAAGGGCTTATTTTTATCAGTTTAACGCTTAGAGAACTGTTCTTTCTTACGAGCAGAACGAAGACCATATTTCTTGCGTTCCTTCTCGCGTGGATCGCGTGAAGTAAAGCCAGCCTTCTTTAGTACTGCGCGTAAATCTGGAGCCTCAGTTACGAGAGCTTTAGAAATAGCGAGTTTAATAGCGTCAACTTGGCCAGCGAGACCACCACCTTTAACAAGGATAGTGATATCGTATTCTTTTTGCTTACCAGCTAATGCTAGTGGGTCGGTGATTTCAGCAAGATAAGTCTTGTTGCCAGATAGATAATCTAGAGCAGGCTTATTGTTGATGGTAATCTCACCTTTACCTTTGTAAAGACGAGCAGTAGCGGTAGCAGATTTGCGGCGACCAAGACCGTAAGTATATTTCTTAGCAACCATTATTTAATCTCCTTTGGATTCTGTGCGGCATGAGCGTGCTCAGCACCATCAAAGATGCGAAGTCTTTTCATGCGTTCAGCAGATAGTTTGTTCTTTGGGAGCATTCCCTTTACTGCTTCATTAATTGCAACAGCCGGGTTCTTTTCAATGACTTCTTCAAGCTTAAGCTCAGTGAGGCCACCTGGGAAACCACTGTGACGATAGTATTTCTTCTTGGTCATCTTATCGCCAGTTACTTTAAGGCTCTTAGCATTGATTACGACAACATAGTCACCGTTATCAATATGTGGAGTGTAAGTAACCTTAGACTTACCCATAAGTTTGTCAGCAATTACAACTGCCAATTTACCAAGAGGCAAAGTGGAAGCGTCGATTACCCACCATTCGCGGCTAATTTCTGAAGCTTTTTGACTATAAGTTTTCATTATTTAGCCTCCTTTTTAGCAGCTGGTTTCTTTGCAGCAGGTTTCTTGGCTGGTTCTTCTTCCTTTTTAGGAGCTTCGATAGAAATTTCATCTACAAAGCTAATGGTTCCCATTTCAGAATTATCACCGCGGCGATAGCCTGCATGTTCAATTTTGAGGTAACCAGAATTTCTTTTAATCTGAGGTGCAATAACATCAATAAGAAGAGTTGCAGCTTCAAGATCGTTAAGACGTGCAATGATAAGGCGACGATTAGCAAGGCCACCTTTCTTTGCCATCGTGATTAACTTTTCAGTAGTACGACGGATTTCTTTTGCACGAGCTAGAGTAGTAGTAATACTCTGGTATTTAATCAGAGAGCACATCAACCCACGGGTGAGCGCCAACCTCTGATCGGTTTCGCGGCCGAATTTGCGGCCTTTATATCCGTGACGATGCATATTAAATATTTAACTCCGTTAACTTTTCTTTAACTTCGTCGAGTGCCTTAGTACCAAAACCTTTGAGATCTTTAAGATCAGTCTCAGAGAGCATCACGAGATCACGTACGGTCTTGATGTCGTTGTTGATAAGAGCATTTGCGGTGCGAGCAGAAAGATCAAGCTCTTCAATTGGGAGCATGAGACCTGCGTCGTCATCTTCTTTGCTAGTACCAGGTGCTGGAGTAGACTCGACTCTTGTACTACCAGCGAGTGCAGTATATTGGTTTACCAAGATTGCAGCAGCTTCTTCAAAGGCTTCCTTTGGAGTAATGGTACCATCGGTATCAACAGTGAGAGTAAGTTGTTGCAAATTGGTATCCTGGCCAACACGAGTGTTCTCTACTTTGTAGCGAACACGAAGTACTGGTGTAAATACTGCGTCAATTGCAATCATATCAGAGTGAATACGCTCTTCAGAAGCACGTTCAATAGTTAAGTAACCACGGCCGGTTTCTACTACAAAGCGCATCTTTAGAACGAACTTTGGATCATCGATATGACAAATAACTTGATTTGGGTTTGCGATTTCAACTTCAGCAGGAAGTTTGATGTCGCCAGCAACTACGCGCTTTTCGCCATCTTTTTCAGATGATTGCTTGTCACCTTTTATCTCAAGAGTAAGTTCAACAGGAGCATCAGTATGCATCTTAAAACGAATGTTTTTGAGATTTAGCATAATGTCTACTACGTCTTCACGGATGCCTGGAATAGCAGCATATTCGTGAGAAGAACCTTCGATTGAGAAAGCAGTGATAGCTGCGCCTTTTACGCTAGAAAGGAGAACACGGCGAAGAGAATTGCCGAGAGTGTTACCGTAGCCATAGTATAGTGGGCGGATAACAAATTCTGCACTAGTCTCGCTTAGTTCTTTGACTTCAGCTAAATTTGCTTCGTGAATATTTTTTGTAGTCATTTAGTTCTCCTTAGCGTGAGTAATACTCAACGATTAGTTGTTCATTAATGCCAGCCTCAGCTTCTTCGCGCTTTGGCAAGCCGGTAACTTCAATTTTCATTTTCTTCGCGTCGACCTTCAACCATGAAAGCGGTGTAGCACTTGATGCACCAATGATATTCGGAAGATTCTTGAAATATTCAGATTTACCTGATTTTGGACGAACCTCTAGAACATCACCCGGGTTCAAACGAATTGAAGGAATATCAATTCTACGACCGTTCAATAGAAAATGTCCGTGAGAAACTAATTGGCGAGCTTGACGGCGAGTTAGAGCAAAACCTGCGCGAAAAATTACGTTGTCTGCCCTTCTTTCTAGAAATTCTAGAAGTTTTTCACCAGTTAGACCGTCAGCCTTCTGAGCTTCTTTCATTAATTTTGCGAATTGCTTTTCGAGTAGGCCATAAGTACGGCGAACTTTTTGCTTTTCGCGGAGCTGCGTAAGATAAAGGCTACCGCCACGCACACGCATATCGCCATGTTCACCTGGAATCCCAGACTTTTTGGCCATTACCTTATGTGCTTTTGGAGCAAGAGCGTAACCTTCACGACGGCTCTGTTTTACAATTGGGGAATGATCACGTGCCATTACGGTTTCCTTTCTCCCTTAGGACGTACGCCACCGTGCGCCACAGGGGTTACATCAGTAATACTATCAATCTTGATACCAACGGTAGAAACTGCGCGGATAGCGGCATCACGACCAAGGCCGATGCCAGATACATACACGTCTACAGAATTAAGAGCGTGATTTTTCTTTGCAATTTCCAAGGCTTTCTCAGCAGCTACACCAGCTGCAAATGCTGTACCTTTCTTTGAACCGCGGAAGCCATTAGCACCAGCGGAAGACGCAGCGAGCACTTCGCCTTTTTTATCGGTAACACTTACGATAGTGTTGTTAAAGGTGGCTTGGATATGAACCGCGCCCGCATTAACGATGCGTTTACCTTTTTTAGCAGCTTTAGTAGCTTTTGGAGCTTCAACAGCTGCTTCAGTTGTAGTTTTAACTTCTTCTTCTGCCATGTCTTACTCCTAGGTTTTACTTGCTGCTTTTGGTTGTGCACCACCGACCGCGATCGCCTTACCCTTACGTGTACGTGCGTTCGTACGAGTACGTTGGCCGTTGACTGGTAATTTAGCCTTGTGGCGGATACCTTTATAAGAATTGATATCCTTTAAGCGTTTAATATTGTTGCTCACGAGACGTCTGAGATCACCCTCAACGTGATATTTCGCGGAAATAATGTCGTTGATTTTTTGTTCGTCAGCCTCGGTGAGATCTTTCACCCGAGTGGTAGGCTCGATTTTAGCCTCCGCAAGGATGGCTTTTGAGGTTGTGTGTCCAATACCGTATACGTAAGTGAGTGCAATCCACACTTGCTTATCGGAAGGAATCACAACACTAGCTATTCTAGCCATATATTTTAACCCTGCCTTTGCTTATTCTTAGGTTTTTTCTTGTTGATGACACGAAGAACACCTTTGCGGCGAACGATGATGTCATCTGGGGAGATTTTTTTAACACTTGCACGTACTTTCATAGTGTCAAAATATCCTTTCCTATTATTTTTTAAGTTTAATTATCTTAATATTATGTTTCGAAATCATAACATTAAGATTTTACAAATTTTACCCCTGTTGTTCACAGCGGTTAGAATTCATAACATCAAACTTAAAAAGTTTAATATTAATCTTTGAGACGAAAGCTGATTCTGCCCTTTGTAAGATCGTAAGGGGTTAACTCAACCTCGACTCTGTCACCCGGGACAAGACGAATGTAGTTTTTGCGCATGCGTCCGCTCATATGGGCAACAATAATATGACCATTCTCGAGTTCAACCCGAAACTGGGTATTAGGCAACGCCTCAACAACGGTGCCTGTGAGTTTAATCACTTCCTTTTGACTAGCCATAAATTACCCTTCCAGTGTATCATAAAAAAAAGTGTTTGTAAAGAGTAAATATTTACTCCTCAATAAACACTGCTCTTGTAAACTGCCTAGAAAGATATGTCCCTTGCTGTTGAGACCATTCCCCAGTACAGCTAATAAGTGTAAGTGATTGCTTACCCAGCTCAGGCGATTTCATTGCTGTAGCCATATATTTATCTGCCTCACTAAGCAATACAGACTTGTTTTCAACGACACGATATTCATAAATAAGACCATCGCCTCGCTCGATTTTTATGATGTCCCCATTACCCAAATTAGGCAAATCCTTAAAAACACCGTGAACATGTGGACCACCGTTATGCCCATCAATCAAAACCGTGCCTGGCATACCCGGTTTAGCCGAAGAATCATACCAACCCACATCAAATATGTTATTAGGGGTACCCAATTGATTCTTTTGATTCACTCCAACAGTAACAATTCTGGCATTGCGTATACCTAATTTTGCAATCGTTAAGTATCGCGGATGATCAGCTGGGACGATGTACTCTTTTACCTCTTCTTCAGTTGGCTGTTCCTCAACTAATTCTTCTTGTGGCTCTTCAATCGAACCAATCACGACCGCACGCTCGCTACCTTCCTTGTCGTTATAATACCAGTTTTCCCAAGTAGCAACACGAATAAGGTATATCGCGAAAAGGATAGCAAGAATAGACCAGGCCACCCAGCTTATGATTTTTTTAGGACTCGTATTAATCTTCAAGCTCATTTCCAAAATCGTCATAAGTTATCATTAGCGCGCGTGAGTCCACCGACCTCAAGTTCTCAAGCGCTACTGTAACCACGATTAGAAGACCAGTACCAGAAATAGAAAGTCCCAAAGGTGCACCAGTTAGAAGAATAAATACATAATCAGTTGCAAACGGAAGCATAGCGATAAGGCCAAGCGCAAGCGCACCAAACAGATCAAGATGATTTACGACCTTACCAAGATATTCAGCTGTCTTGATACCAGGACGCACGCCCTCAATAAAGCCACCTTGTTTTTGTAAATTATCAGCGATTTCCTTGGTGTTAAAGATAATCGAAGTATAGAAATAAGTAAATGCAAATACTAGCACAAAATAAACTGCAGGATAAATAAACCACTGCGGAGTGATACCATTTGGATATTGAGTGGCAAAGTTGTTTGCACTCGGAGCAGAAAATACAGTGGTAAGTGTGGTACCAATTTCGTTTCCAGGGTTCACAGTAGTAATCACCTGACCTACAAGTGCAGGAAGAGACAAGAATGCAGTCGCAAAGATAACTGGAATCACACCTGCCGCAATAAGCTTAATCGGCAAGATAGATTTGATGCCACCATAAGAAGAGTTACCGTGCACACGCTTGGCATAATTAATCGTGATAATTCTCTGTGCTTCGTTTAATTTCACAAGGAAGTAAATCACCACAAGCATTGCAATCGCAAAGCCAAGAATAATCCAAAATACAGTAGGATTTACTGGAAGCTCAAACCAGCCAAACATACTGAGCGTGCCTTGACTTGTATCAAATAGAGCCGTACCAAGCGAAGCCATCGTAGTAGGAAGTTGTGAAACGATAGACGCAAAGATAAGAGTAGAGATACCGTTACCAATGCCCTGCTCGGTGATAAGCTCACCCATCCACATCAAGATTACAGAGCCAGCCGTCATCGCAGTTACAGAGAGCGCCCAGTCATTAAATGTAGGCGTAAACTCGGTAGCCACGTTTGCAGAAATAGTAGACTGATAAAGAATAAAGATATAAGCAATAGATTGCACAACTGCTAGAGGAATCGTAAGCATACGAGTCCACTGGTTAATCTTACGACGACCAGTCTCGCCGTCATTTGATAATTCTTCAAGACGTGGAATGGCCTTAGTAAGAAGTTGCACCACAATAGAACCGGTAATATATGGTGAAAGACCTACAAGAATAATACTAAATGAAGCTAGACCACCACCAGAAATAAGGTTTAAGAAATTGGAGAAATCAGATTTTTCAAGAAGGTTTGAGACAGCTTCTTTGAATGTAGAAGCGTCGCCCATCGGTACAGGAATCTGTGCGAGCAATCTATAAGCAACAAGAATTCCAAAAATAATCAGGACTCTTTTGAGCATGTCTTTATTTTTTAGGGATTTGAAAATAGTCTTGAAATGCATAATACCTCTTGATAACTACATATAAATATATCACACCTTCCTATGGAATTCAACATTGGAAATTATTTTTATCTCTATCTAGCTATACATCTTGCATTAAAGCTATATGACCTATTGCCAGCGCGCCTCGGGAAATAGTACGGTCCGCCATAGCTTACACTATATGCTTGACTATACTGATCTGTAGAATCATGTAAATATACGCCTACAATACCAACATACTCAACATTCTTTAAATATTCATGGCCACCAGGCACGGCATAAATAGGATCAGCCTCAACTGTTCCGGTATCCACATAAGTGTCACTATTTAGGTCTGGGCGATTTCGTAGAGAATACAAATTAAATATATCATGCATTTCTATAGTATCATTGCTACTAGAATAATCTACAGAATTATTACCATACGCCGCAGGAAGACGCCACCCCTGTGGACAAATCGAAGTTTTTGGAGCGTTATCGTGATTTGAATAAGTATCATTGTTTAAATAAGCAGATGAGTCATTTAGTGCAACAAGTGCAGTCCAGTTATAGAAATTTCCAACATGACCATGCTCACCTACATCTTCAGACGGCTGATCTTTGTTAAACAAACCTTGACCGCGTCCGGCCAAATAATTAAACCTTTGTGACGACCCTGTACAACTTTGGCATCGATCCCAACGACTAGTATCGCCACCTTTAAAATACCAATTACCCACATCGATAGAATTTGGCTTCGTATCAGAATACACAGATGTATCTTCTGGTTTAAACCCATTTGTAGCATCTAATGTTGAATAAATTGGAGTAATCTCCTCTAGAACATCTGTCGTTAAAGGTGATAGTTTGGTATTCACCGAAAGATTAAAATCCAAATTTTGCGTCATCCAACATTTACCATCAGCGAGTTTACTAATGTAGTATAGTTTATTGTCACGGACATCTAATGCTTGGTATTGATCGCCAATCACGGTTACAAGATCACATACCTTTACACTATTATACGTAAGATCGATATCTTGCATTGCAAAACGAACATCATAGTTTTTATATGGCTCATTATCTGGTGGCCAAGAGTTAACTCTTTCATATATACCGTTTCCTTTCTCAGTTTCTTCATACATACCTAAATGATGTTCTGTATAAGCAAGCTCATATGCACGCTGAATAGTAATACCTGCTTCGTAGGTAGGATTACCACTGTCACAATTAGCAGTACAGACAAGTTTGCTATCCTCAAGCCACTGTGCATAAAGAGTTACCGCAGTGGCGGTATTTGTTGCCGGAGCAGTATAATAATCTTTGTCTCCATAGCCAGTGCCAAGACCATCGGCTCTAGTATTCCAACCATTGAACGCATAACCAGACTTTGTATATGTATTTACGTTTAGTTTGGTTGGCTCTCCTTGAAATACCTGTTGGTTACCCATAGTCCCCCCATCTGCACCATTTCCATTAAAGATGATAGTGTCTTTTGGCGAATTTGGATTCGCCACCACCTGGAATGTAAGTGTATTAATATAAGCTCCAGCAGCTTTAGTGCCATCTACTTTTGCAGCAAGAGTCATAGCGTGAGTAGTCTCATTAGTAGGCCCATCTGCCTCCCAGGAAGAAGGAGTGTTATTAGTAAGTATTGGATTATAGTTATCACCAACTACTTTATACCCCCAAGCGTTAGCTGGGAAAGTAGATTCAGGAGCAGGAGAAGTAAGTGTAGAAATTACAGGTGCATTACTACCAGTAATAGTACTATGAGTTAAGTCTGTAGTAGGCACAGACATAGATAATCTATATCCAGTGGCATTGTTTGTAGATACTTTGATATTTAGATTAGTACTACCAAAATCTCCAGCAGACGAAGTAGGATTTAGAGTAATACTAGCATTACTAGGCACAGATAGCTGCAATACAGCATTAGAAACATCAATAGAAAAAGTAGATGAAGCAGTGCCTTCACCTTCGGCAAAAGCAAGCGCGCTCCCTTGAAGTGCAAAAAGAGTAGAAATAGCACAAATTGCACCTATTACCGCCCGTTTATTCATAAGCTTATTATAGCACAAAAATAACCGCCAAGGCGGTTATTTTTGTTGAACCTAACTAAAGATTCTCAATATCTTCTTCGGTTGGTTCTTCAGATTCTGAAACAGTTTCAAAATCTTCGATTGGCGTTACACCAGTACCTACAGGAATCTTGCGACCGATAATTACATTTTCCTTGAGACCACGTAGATGGTCAACACGACCATTGATGGCTGCGTTGATAAGTACGCGGGTAGTATCCTGGAAGGATGCTGCAGACAAGAAGGAGTCAGAGAAGATAGACACCTTTGTGATACCAAGCAGCAAGTTGGTATAGGTAGCAGGTTCTTTTCCTTCTGCTTCAAGTTTGCGATTTTCAATCGTTACAGCAGCCTTAGATACGATATCACCAGATACGAACTCAGAATCACCAGGTTCGTTAATTTGTACTCTAGAGAACATTTGGCGAACCAAGATCTCAAGGTGCTTTGGTGAAATCTCGTGACCTTGTGCAGAGTACACGGAGAGAACATCATCCATAATGTAGCGTTCAGTCGCTTCAATGCCCTTGTACTTGAGGAGATCCTGAAGATTAAGAGAACCGGTGGTAAGTCTGTCACCTGCGGTCACAGTATCGTTAGACTTTACTACGAGTTCTGCATCACCTGGAATTTCTACCTTTACAGCAGAACCAGCAGCAGCCACTACTAGGATTGCGTCTTTTACAAGCTCAATTACGCCATCGCATGGAGATTTGATAGCTGCTTTGTCGCCGCTCTTCTTAATGAGAGTAGCGCCTTGCTTTACAGTTTCACCATCTTTTACAGCTGGTTTGCGACCGTCAAGTTCGATGCGTTCAATCTTGCCAGATTGTGGAGTAATCTGTACTACATAATGATTACCGTCTTCCCAAGTTTCTACTACGCCAGCGATTGGCGAAATATAAGCTTGACCCTTTGGTGAACGAGCCTCAAGAAGCTCCTCTACACGAGGAAGACCACGTGCGATAGCACCAGAACCTGCCACACCAGAACCGTGTTTAGTATCAAGTGTAAGCTGGGTACCAGGCTCACCAAGAGATTGAGCAGCGATTACGCCTACTGGCTCATTAGCAGCCACAAGCTCACGAGTAGACATATCTACACCATAAGCCTTGCGTGGCACACCTTCAACAGCAGTAGTAGAAAGAACAGATTGAATCTTTACGCCATCAATATTTTCGTCGGCATCAATTTGTTCAGCGATTTCTTTGGTAATAAGCTGATCTGCTTCGAGGTATCCAGGAACAGCTTCGGCAGTATAACGACCAGCAATACGTGCGATAAAGTCGATACCGCTTTGTTCGCTTTCGCTCTTAAATACCATAAAGCCTGGATCTTCGGCTACTTCATCAGTAGTAAATACATCTTGAGACACATCTACAAGACGACGAGTGAGGTAACCAGAGTCTGCAGTACGAAGAGCGGTAGACACCTGA